>NZ_CAUQCP010000006.1:0-52987 GCF_963516575.1 uncultured Streptococcus sp. | reverse complement strand
GTGTCCTTTCTAGATCTTAGCTTTTCATCAACCCACTACAGTTGACAAAGAGCCGCAAAAACTCTCTGTCACGGACGACAAAGAGTCTTTTTTATTTTTCTAAGAGTAAATCTTTCAAAGAAATCAAAGTTACAGCAAACAATATCATTGCCATGCCAAGAAAATCAATGGGATAAAATTGTTCATTCATAATTAAGAAGGCAAAGAAAACAGCCGAAATTGGCTCAATTGAAGCCAACAAACTTGACTTAACCGGTCCTATCAGACTGGTTCCCTTTAAGAAGGCTGTATAGGCAAAGACAGTCCCGATAAGAATAATGCCCGCAAAAGCGAGGAGAAAATCAAGACTAGTTGGGATAGTAGTCTGTAGAACTCCTGTAAAAGGAAGGGCGACCAAACCTGCTATGACCATTCCCACACCAATGACCAAACTACTCCCCCACTTCTTAATCAAGGCTATGGGCAAAATGATATAAAGTGCGTAAGTCAGAGCAGAAAAGAGACCCCAGAACAGACCTGCAGGTGTCATAGATAACTGGTCCAACTGCCCATGAGTGGCGATCAGGAAGGTTCCTCCAATGGCTAATATGATAGAAACAATCTCTCCCAGTGTCGGTGCTACCTTATCCTTGATACAGCTATAAATCAAAATCCCGACAGGGCAAACATACTGAAGCACCGTCGCTGTTCCTGCATTGGTCTCCTGAATAGCAGTTAGATAGGCAAATTGATTGAGGAAGAGGCCAATCAGAGCAAAAATGAGAAGAGACAGCAAACTTTTTCTATCCTTTAAAAAGGCCAGCATTCTATCCTTTGCAGTAGCATAAGCCAAGACCATGAGAATCCCACCAGCGATTAAAAGTCGTAAGTTAGTTAAAATCAGAGACGAAATTCCATGTGCCATCAGGTATTGGCCACTCGTTCCTGACAAGCCCCAAGCAACCCCAGCCACAACTGTTAATAGAGTCCCTTTTAAACTATTTGACATGTCTCTCCTTACTCTTCTTTGCGAATCAAGTCCATCACTTGATTACGGTCTACAATCCATTGAGCCCTCTCATCCTTTTCATAGGTACGATTCGATAGGAAAATAGCCGCTTCTTGCTTCTGGCGATTCCACATGATAAAGGTACCTGTATAGCCCGTATGGTCTAGCCAATCTCCTTCCAAATTCCATGCCAAAGAACGTTCCTTGTCATCCAAAGGAGAAAAATTTTGACTCAAGTCTCTTGCAAAATCATCTGCTAAATAGTGTTCTAAAAAGATTTGTAAATCCTTTACAGTCGAAAATAAACCAGCACTACCTGCATGTCTGCCCAAGAGACGAGCTTTGGGATCATGTACCATGCCTGCCTCTACACCTCTGACCGTTGGAACAGCAAGCTCAACAGGCCCAAACTGGGTTTCATTCATTCCCCAAGGATTAAAAACTTGCTCCTGTAAAATCACATCCAAGTCTTGATTAAAGATTCTTTCCAAGATAAAACCTAACAGCAAAAAATGGACATCCGAATAAAGAAAGGCTGGCTGACTTCGTCTATTGAGATGAAACATCGCTTCCTTTAATTCTGAGGCTGTTAAAAGATCACGATTGGGAATAAAAGGATCAAAATCTGTAGCATGTGTTAAGAGCTGGCGAATAGTAATGTCTGGATAATCACTCTCAGCTAAAAAATCTGTTACCGGTCTGTCAATATCTAATTTGCCTTTTTCCCACAAAAAAGTAAAAACGGTACCAACCCCAACAACCTTGCTGACACTGGCTAGGTCATAAACTAGTCCTGCCTCAGTCTGCAAGCCGTGCTCTGGGTCACTCTGGCCTAAATAGAACTCCGTCCATTGATAGTCCTTAAAATACGCAAAAGAGGCTCCGGGATAAATCCCTGCCTCGATTTGTTCTTCTATTTTTTTAATAATCTTGGTCCACTTCATACTTCTTCAAACCACAATTCAACATTATTTCTATCTTTACCAAGGAAGAATTTTTCAGACTTAGGAATAAAATATTCGGTAGACTCAAACCTCTTGCGAAGACTTGCTATGTCTAATTCATTAACCAAGAACTTGAGCATAGATAAATCCCAAGTAACTGTATTGTCCACAGTCAAATCCTGCCCCTGAGCTGGGATAAAATCAAGTGATGCCCCAATTTCAGATAGTTCCAAGAAACTTTCGACATCAGTTGGGAGATGTAATTCCATAGAAATCTCAAATTTACTTAAAGAAATTGATTCCAAATCTGTTTGGAATTCAGGCTTTTCTCCTACTTCTACTAGACTTGCTCTATCATCTTCCGCATGAATCAAAATCAAATCATCTTCTGGCGAGTAAATTTCAAAAGCGTAGCCATTTTGACCTTTATATAATCGATGAATCGAATCTGTTTTAGATAAGAGTCCTTCGATTTCCAAGGGATTTTCCACCTTGACAATCAATCTAGCTAATTTTTTTCTTCCCTCTACCTTACGAGTACGCATGCTGGGAGCTTCTTCTAAAACCAGCTTTTCTAGGCCTGTTTGATCACCTAGTGACAGAAAGGCTGATTCTTCTAACAAGGCCTTCATACCAAGGGTTTCAATATAAAATGTTTCATTTAATTTTCTATTATTAACTTTTAAAGTAGGAATAATCCGTACAATTTGATTTACATTCATAAATTCCTCCAACTCTTTTATTTTAAAGGATTTTAGAATTTTTTACAAGATATTATGCTCAAATTTACCGATTTTTCGTAAAAATTTCACCTAAAAAACCGAGGATTTCCCCGGTTTCAATTTCTTATAGGTAAAGGAATTTGAAGATAGCTACTGCCGCAATTGCTGCTGCGATAGGTGCTACTACTGGTACCCAAGAATACCACCATTTTGAATCACCTTTGTGCTCACCAAGAACTGATTTTGGAAGGAAAGCATGAAGGAGACGTGGTCCCAAGTCACGGGCTGGGTTCAAGGCAGGTCCTGTAGGTCCACCAAGTGATGTTACCAAGGCCATAACAAGGAATCCAAGTGCCAAGTGAGCAATTCCAAGACCAGATGTCATAAATGGAGCTACTTGTTCTTTAGCTTGGTCAAGCGCTGCTGTTACTTGTTCTTGAGGAATGGTTTGACCTTGAGTAGTTGCTTGTGTAACTTGAGCATTAATAGCTGCTTGTGCTTTTGATACTAGTTCAGCACCAAAGAAGTTTTTAGTTAATCCAAGAGCTGCAAAGAACAGAACAAATGAACCGATAAACTCGTTTACAAAACCGTTAACAGTTGCTGCAAAGCGTGATTCTTTTGTACCTTGATCCAAACTTGAAATTGTTGAGAAAGTACCCAAAATGTTGTTAGGATTTTCAGTTTTCAAGTAATATGGACGATGTGTTGCAACAACTAATGCTTGTCCGAAGATTGCTCCCAACACTTGCATAATGATGTAAGGTGCAACTTGAGCCCATGGGAAAAGACCGCTAACTGCAAGACCTAGAGTGAAGGCTGGGTTGATGTGGTTACCAGATACATTACCAAACATCAAAGCTGGAATCATAACCCCCATACCGTAACCAACAGCGATAACGAGCCAGCCACTTTGGTGACCTTTCGTACCTTTAAGTTCAACGTTAGCAACTGCACCATTACCAAGAATGATCAAAATAGCAGTAGCCAAAAATTCAGTGGCATATTTAATTGCCCATGTGAAATCCATTTGATAGATTCTCCTTAAAATTTTTTAGACAATCCTTATTCTATCAATTTTTATATCTTTTAGCAACAGGTTTTCTAAAAGAATATATGAGAAAGCGGTTTTATTTCTTATAATACTCTTCGAAAATCTCTTCAAACCACGTCAGCGTCGCCTTACCGTACTCAAGTACAGCTTGCGGCTAGCTTCCTAGTTTGCTTTTTGATTTTCATTGAGTATAAAAAACAAAAGGATTAAGAAAGTTATTCTCCTTAACCCTATAGTCTCTTAAGACTGACGTTGTCCGAAATCTGCAATCATCTGCTCCATTTCTTGTCGACTCGGAGTTGTCAGCATATACAGGTAATCTCCTTGAAGTTCCGCGAAGGCCTCTGGCATGATTTTTTTAACCTTGAACTGCTGGCTATATTTGGCAAGCAAGTCCTCCTCAGAATAAACATAGTGAGCATTTGCACGACGAGACGTAGCCAAACAATACTGCGCTTCAAACTCTGACACTGGAAACTCTTCTCCTGCGACAATAGCTGCATAGCCACGATAGAGGTCCAAGGAATGGGCAAAGTTATAAACATCAATGGTGAAACCACCTGCAGGGCGGTTATTGTACTCAATGGCAATATAATCATCCCCTTCACGGAAGAACTCAATATGGAAGAAACGTTCTTTCATACCAAATTCTTTGACAATTGCCTCACCATATTTACGTAATTTGGGATCCATATCCTTAAGAACATAGTAGGAATTGTCCATCTTATAAATCATGAGATCAAGCGGTGTATAGGCGTAGTCAAAGGTCGTTGAAAAGACAATTTTACCATCCTTGTCCACAAGACCATCAAAAGTACAAATTTCACTAGACGTGACAAATTTCTCAAAGAAATAAACGGTCGAATGGTCCCAGTCTTGCTTGAAGTGATTGATATCGTCTTCTGTTTCAAGCTTAAAGGTCGCGGCCGCTCCCACTCCATTGTCAGGTTTTGCAATCATTGGAAGGCCGATTTCATTCACTGCTTTATCCACATCTGCTTCCGTCTGGATAACAGCTCCAGGGACCACAGGAACACCTGCTTTTTTGAAAAGTTTCTTCATCTCAGACTTATATTTCGTCTTTTTGAGATCCTCTGGTTTGGCACCAAAGACATTGAATTGTTCTCTGAGTGTTGCATCCAGCTCAAGCCAGTATTCATTGTGGGATTCGATGCGGTCAATTGGGCCATGTTTATAAAAGAGAAAAGCAACTGCACGCTTAACTTCGTCTACATTTTCAAGATTATCTACACGGAAATACTCGGTCAAACTATTGCGCAAAAGTTCATCCAATTGCTCGTATGGTTCTTGGCCAATTCCCAAGACTGTAATGCCTTTATTAGCTAGCTCAATGGTAAACTGTTGAAAGTTTTGCGGATAGTAGGGAGAAATAACAAGGTAATTCATAGGTAACTCCTTTTATAAATAGAGATTTCCAAGGAAATAAGGCATTTGTTTGCGCCACCATTCCCAGTCGTGGGCGACATCATGTCCCCATTCAGCAAACCAGGCTGGAATTTGTTTCTGGTCAAAGGCTTCTTTAAGCTTGTAGAAAGATGGTAGACCGTCTTGTTCCCAGGCACCAAGACCCGTACAAAGCACAATCTCTGCCTGACGGTAACGATCAATAAACCAGCCGTCGTTCTGATTCCAAATATAATCTACTGGTGAGTTTTGGTAAATAGCATCATCATTGTAGTAATCACCGACAAAGAAACGTGCGTCGTACACACCACTGAGAGCAATCACCTTGGTAAAGACATCTGGATGTTGGAGGAAAAAGTTAACAGCATGGTAAGCGCCCATGGAGCAACCTGTCGTCATCATACCGTCAAACCAACCTGTCTTATGCTTAATAAAAGAAATGGCCTCCTCAATCACATAGCGTTCGTAGGCACGGTGCATCTCTGCTTGGTCGTGACCATTTTTCCAAGTGGCCAACCAGCTCTCACTATCCACACTGGATAGGGTAAAGAACTGGACACGGCCTTCCTCAATAAAAGAAGCACAGGCATCAATCATACCAAAATCATAGTATTCATTGTGACTGCCACCTGATGAAGCAAAGACCACAACTGGAATCCCAGCATGTCCATAACGGTTGAGGTGCATTTCACGGTTGAGGTGACCACTCCAGTGGCTAAGGTTTTCAATATGCATTATCTTTCTCCTTTCCTAACTTACCATTTCTCTGCAAAAAATCTCAGACAGTCTGGTAAATTTTCCGACCATGGAATCTCACTATGGATGGCACCAGACTGAACTTTCAAGACAAGATTATACAAGCCTACTCCACCTGCAATCAAATCATGGTAATAGCGAAGCGACGAGTCGATATAGGCTTGTTTGATATTGCCAGCCATCAGGGTCTTGTCCGTATCATCTGCTTCTTCTGTTCCAACATAGATAAAGATACGCTGGTCAGGCGATAGTTTCTGGCGCTCGATATAGCGGTTAAAGGCGTCTTGGTGAAGCCAGTTGGCAGATGAAAAGACCCCTAGACAACCAATTTGGTCTTGGTATTCCAAACCGATAAACTGGGTAATATTGCCTCCTAGTGACGAGCCAATCATAGCCGTATGCTGGCGATCAGCTTTGGTACGGTAGGTCTCATCGATAAAAGGCTTGACCACCTCCATGACAAACTCGGCATACTCCACGCCCTTACCGCCAAATTGCTGTCCTGGGATAGGAGATTCTTGGAACTTCCAAGCCGCATACTCATTCATCCGCCCCATACCATCATTGTCAATGGCAACGACAATCATGCGACTGATATCAGGATTACGCTTGATAGCTGGGATAATCTTCCATGAATGGCCAATGAAGGACTCCTTGCTATAAAAAACATTTTGCCCGTCATGAAAGTAAACCACAGGATAGGAACGATCCGTGTCTTTCTCATAATCTTTAGGTAGAAGAACACGTACACGGCGCTCCTTACCAGTGTAAGGAACCTTGAGTTTGTGTTCTTTCATTTTTAGATAAAAGTAGGATTGATTCATTGTCAGAAAACTCTCTATATTCAAAATTTTATCTCATTATATCACAATTATAGAAAAAAGTCAGTTTTGCTTCCATTTTTGGATTAAAAACTAACTTTTTCATTTATTTTTCTAAATTCTTTTGGATTTTCTGATTAGAGCAGATTGTCTATCAAGTCATCGACTTCATCTTTTTCAACCTGAGGTGTAATCTCAGTAATCATGATACCAGCCACTGCTCGCTCAACTAAGCCCTTAACATCCATCCGTTTTTCATACTGCTCTGCATTCTTAATCTTAGGATTGGTCTTAGGACGGTCAGGTGCAAAAATGGTACAGCAGTCTTCAAAAGGCTGGATAGAAATGTCAAAGGTATCGATTGTCTGGGCAATATCAATGATTTCCAATTTGTCCATAGTAACCACAGGACGAATGACTGGAGTGCTGGTCACAGCGTTGATAGTCTGCATACTTTCCAAGGTCTGGCTAGCTACTTGACCAAGACTTTCCCCATTGATAATAACTAAACCATTTCTCACCTCACGAATACGGTCGGTAATCCGCATCATAAATCGACGAGTCAAGGTCATGAGGTAGGCTTCTGGCGCTTTAGCCTTGATTTCCTCTTGAATCTCTGTGAAAGGTACTTCGATAAACTGGATATTTCCCCCAAACTTGGTTAATTTACGAGTTAAATCTTGGGCTTTCTTGAGAGCACCTGGACTAGTGTAAGGTGGGCTGGCAAAGTGAACAGCCTCAATATCTACACCACGTTTAAGAGCTAGATAACCTGCCACAGGTGAATCAATTCCTCCTGATAACATGAGCATGCCTTTACCAGAACTTCCCACAGGTAATCCTCCTGCTCCACGAAAAGTTTCATAAGAAATATAGGCTGCTTCCTCACGAATCTCAACCTGAAGATTAATATCTGGATTTTTCATCTGAGCTTTCACGTTTGGAATAGCCTTGAAAACAGCACTACCAAGAGTTTGATTGAGTTCACGACTATCAAGTTCAAAGGTGTGGTCGCTACGCTTACCAGTGATTTTAAAGGTCATCCCTTCCTTGTAAGTTTCTTTCATAATCTCTTGGACAGCAGATTTAAGAACATCCACGGACTTTTCAACCTTATAAACGGGAGAAAAGTTTTGAATTCCAAATACTTGTTTGAGGGATTCTGCTACTGCGGTGTAATCAGCTCCATTGAGGTAAGCGTGGGCACGGTCACGATCTGCGGTTACCTTAACTTGTGGATAGATAGACAAAACGTCTGAAATATTATTGCGAAGTTTATTGATGAAGCGCATACGATTTTTGTGTTTGGTTGACAATTCTCCGTAGCGAATCATAATTTCTGAATACTGCATAAATGCTCCTATCTTACTTTTCTAGTTTGATTGTAAATTAATTTTAGCTTGGTCAAAAACTGCTCGACCTGACTCATATCATTTTCAAGGTCTAGGCTAAGACGCACAGCTGACTGAGCCTTATCCTTGTTCACTCCCATGGCTATCAAGGTGCCTGCAGGTTTCCCTGCCTTGGATGAACAAGCAGAGGTCGTTGAGATGAAAATATCATAGTCTTCAAAGGCGTGAACGATGACTTCACCACGAACACCCTTGATTCCAAAAGTCAGGATATGAGGGGCAAAGTCTTCCTCATCTGAAAAGACAAAAATCTCTGGATAGTCCAGAAGGGCTTGGCGAATCACTGCCTTCATCTGTCCTGTCTTACTAGTAAAGATATTCAGCTTTTCCATGGACAAACGGAGAGCCTTGGCAGTCGCTACAATCCCTGCCACATTTTCAGTTGTCGAACGATAATCTCGCTCCTGACCACCACCTGTTAAAAGCGGCGTAATCCTCTTGCCAGACTTAATATAGACAAAACCAACACCACGGACACCATGAAACTTGTGACTAGAGAAAGTCGCAAAATCCACTCGTTCTGTCAGATATTTTTCAGTTGGAATCTTAGCAAGTGCTTGAACCGCATCAACGTGGAAGGAAATAGTCGGCTTATCTGCCAAGAGTTCTGAAATAGCCTCAATAGGTTGAATCGAGCCGATTTCATTGTTCACAGCCATGATGGAAACGAGGATCGTATCAGGTCGTATCAAATCTGCTAACGCTTCAACATCCACAAATCCTTTGTTATCAACTGGAGCAAAATCTACTTCAAACCCTTGACTTTTCAACCAAAGAGCTGATTCTTTGACCGCCGGATGTTCAATGGCTGATACGATGATGTGCTTGCCAAACTGAGCTTTTTCAAAGGCTACTCCCTTGATGACCCAGTTATCTCCTTCTGTTCCACCAGAAGTAAAGAAGATTTCCTCGCTTTTCTTACCGATTAAATCTGCAATCTGTTGGCGAGAAGCATCTAAGATTCGTGTTGCCTGGTCTCCCAAACGATGGAGACTAGATGGATTTCCTAAAATTTTTGAAGCGACCTGCATATAGGTTTCAAGGGCTTCAGGATAGGGCTTGGTCGTCGCCGAATTATCAAAGTAAATCATGTTTTCTCACGCTTTCTAAAATCACTCCTTCTATTGTATCATGAAACGGAGCTTGCGACAAGAAAGGGCAATGTTTGCATTAATCTGAATAACATAAAATACTCTTGATACCATCATCAAGAGCATTCTTATTCATTCTATCTAACTTTGATTATTTCTGTTAAAAATCTAAAGAAAAGTAATGTTGTCCGCCCCAGAGATTAACCGCTCCCCCAGGCGAATTTACTCCTACACCTATATGGACTGTACCATTTGCGCGTTGACCATATGGAATCGAACTTTTCCAAGTGGAACGATTACTTATCGTATTAGGAAACCAAGCCCAGTCAGTGAAATACATATTTGACACACTGCCACTATAAGTATCAGAATAGCCAGAAGCATTAAAAATCACATTAAGAACATTCAAGCCTACCAAGCTATAACCGTCTAAAGAACTAGACTTACTTACATAATCTGCATGTACTTGACTTAAAAATGTTAACCATGGGATAGCAAACACTGCCACTATTATTTTCTTCATTATCTTATGTTTCATGATATCACCTCATCCATTCTTTCGGATAGTATCGACAACTGTTTGCCTACAAGTTGTGTATATAGGTAGTAAGCCACTTATTATCAGTACTGAGACTGATAATCCAATTAAGGTGAAAACGGAAGTTAGATAGAATTTAAAAACATCTGAAATTTCCAATTTAAGCACTTGCATTGCTAAAATGGAAAGAATGACGAGTAAACAACTTGCTAATATCGAAATCGTTTTACCATAACCAATTAATTCTTTTAAGAAAAGCCAAACAATATTTTGAGTACTGTATCCCAAAGATTTTAAAATCCCTACTTCAAAGCGTCGAGGACGATTGAGCAAAAAGAAAACAAAGGACAATACTGCGATGACAAGGATGAGTAAGACTAGGGATAGCAACATTAAAAATTGCCTGATATAGGTGAGTCCTTTATTAAATTCTTCGTAGTTTTCATATGATGATAAAATAGTAATTTGTGAAGAGATTGCTCTTATTCTACTCAATTCTTCAGGAATAGCACCGCTATCCTTTAGTAACACATGAATCGCACTCGGCATCCATGATTTCAAAGGAAAACCATCTAAAGCCATCTTCGTCATGGGATGCTGTTGAATTGCTTCATTTTGCAATTCTTCCATTTCAGCAATATTCATAAATAGGGTGTTCCCATAAGGGGAATATTCAAACGGATAACTTTTTTTAACAATCCCTAAAACAGGATATGTTTTATCCACTTTGACAAATAAATCGCCATCTCCTTTCAATATATTCCCCTCTTTCTCTATACTTGATTCATATAAAGAAATTGGAATATAAAAAGTCAGTGTCACGGTAGTTCCCGAAACTATATTTGGTAATTTTTCATCTGAAATGAATTGCTCAGATAGATAAATCCCTTTTTCATTGCTCCTATCAAAATACTCTATCTGCCTCTGTGTTGTATTTGTCTGATACAAGGGTTGAATTGAAAAATTTCTTGTCAAGCTTCTGGTCTGACCATCAATAGTCAAAATTGGCTGAAAGTTCTTTTGAAGTTGTGAATAGTCTTTTGAATTATCAAACGTCATACCCAAAGAGAGAAACTCCATATAAGGCTTGACGGTTTGAATATTCTGACTTGTGCTAATTGAGGTGATTTCCTCCTTATCAAAACTGAGAAAATCATCCAACACTTTTGTAGTTTGTAAATGAAGCGAATCATTAATCACCAAGAAGCCATTTTCGAGTGAGTTGTTCACCAGTTGGTGATACTTATCTGCAAATAAGGACTGAAAGTTAATAGAGGTTACTGCTATAGCAACTACAAGAGCGATAAAAAACGCTAATAATCTAGGTAAAAAAGGCCTTCTATGTTTCAAAACGGATAGCTTCGTATGAGAAGACGACAAACAGGAGGACCACTTCTTAGAATCCTTTATCCCTTCATCAGAATTCAAAATAAGACAATTTCCAACTAATTTATGGTCTTTAAAATGAAGCTGAACATCTCCTATTGCAATCATCGCCTCATCATGCGAAACAATCAATACAATTTTATGATATTTGTGAGCTAAATCAATTAACAAGGCGGAGACTTTTTCTCTATTTTCTTTATCCAAAGAACTTGTTGGTTCATCAGCTAAGATGAGAGTCTTTCCTGTAACTAAGGCTCTTGCGATTGCCACTCGTTGTTCTTCACCACCGGATAAATCTTCTGGATAAGCATGCTTTAAAGAAGAAATCTGTAAATCCGCCAATACTGTATCAATTTTGCTTTCTATTTCATCTGGACTCAAGCCATAAAAGTTTAAAGCTAGTCTTAAATTTTCAAATACGGTCAAATCATTTATTAGATTTCGCCCCTGAAATACAAAGGCCACTTCTTCAGCTATAAAGACAGAGACTGATTTCTTATTTTCGATATCAATCTCTTTTCCATCGAAGAAATAAGAAACACTAGGGTCCGTAGCAGAGAGCAAACCAATTTTATTCAGTAAAGAAGACTTTCCTACGCCTGACTTCCCATATATTGTATATACTTTTCCCCTTTCAAATATCAAATCTGTTGGCTCTAGCAACCGCCTGCCTGCAAAAGAGAGACTCAAATTTCTAATTTCGAACATATAACGCCCTCCTTTTTGAAATCGCTTTCTTTATTTTATTCTATAATAAGTCATATTTTATTTCAACTAATTACTGAAGTTCGTGTAGAAAAATCTCCTCTTTTTTTAAGATTTTTTTAAAGAAATGAGGTATAATAAATTTTAATCAAAGGAGAGAATGTATGTCTAATTATCGTAGAACTTCAAAACCAAAAACAGAACACATCAAAAAAGGCTTTACGGTCTTTCAAAAAACCGTTGCTACTATCGGTAGTATCCTTGGCTTAATTACTGCGACTATCACTATCATGAACGCATTGGATAATAACAAAAATACTAAAAAAGAACCTACGACAAGCCAGACGACAACCATTGTCAAAGAAATTCAAAAGGAATCCCCTCAGGAAAACACCAGTCCCAATAAGGAAAATAACACTTCTCAAGAAAAAACACAGCAAGAAGAAACGCCAAAATCTAGCATCAAGGAAGAGAAAAAAGAAGAGCAGAAAACAGCAACTCAAAACTCTACTACTCCTGCTCCAAGTAAACCTGCCACTGAAAATGAAAAACAGTCCAATACCCCAACTTCAGAAAATAAAAGTAATCAATAGCCAGAAATAGCTTCCCTCCAAATTTTGAAAGAAGCTATTTTTTTATTGTTGCAATACTTTTCTTGGTTTGGTACCTTCAGCTGGACCGATGACACCTGCCATCTCCAGTTCTTCCATGAGACGGGTCGCACGGTTAAACCCAACTGATAAACGACGCTGAATCATAGAAGCACTGGCTTTCTGGGTTTCGATAACCAAAGCCTTGGCTTCTTCAAAAAGCGGATCTCCACCAGCATCTCCATCTGAAAATTCTCCTTCATTTTCAGAAACCTCACCTGGATCAAAACTCTCATCGTAGTCCGCATCTGCCTGAGCCTTGATGAAGTTTACGATGCGCTCGACATCGTCATCCGAGATAAAGGAGCCTTGTAGACGAACTGGATGATTTTCATCAATCGGTTTAAAGAGCATGTCTCCTCGACCAAGCAGTTTCTCAGCTCCATTTTCATCCAAAATCGTACGAGAGTCTGTCCCTGATGAAACCGCAAAAGCCACTCGAGATGGGACATTGGCCTTGATCAGACCAGAAATGACATCAACAGATGGACGCTGGGTTGCAAGAATCATGTGAATCCCTGCAGCACGCGCCTTCTGTCCTAGACGGATGATGGCATCTTCCACTTCCTTGCTGGCCACCATCATAAGATCAGCCAACTCATCCACAATCACGACAATGAGCGGTAGTGGAATCTGCTTGTACTCAGACTGGGCATTGAACTCTTCTACCTTGGCATTAAAACCTGCAATATTCCGAACTCCCACCTTAGCAAAGAGTTCATAACGATTTTCCATCTCATCCACAACCTTTTGCAGAGCCTTGCTAGCCTTGCGTGGATTGGTCACAACTGGAATCAAGAGGTGGGGAATATCATTATAAACAGACAATTCAACCATCTTTGGATCGACCATCATAAATTTAACTTGATCAGGTCTCGCCTTCATGAGAATGCTAGCAATAATGCCGTTAACGGCTACTGACTTCCCAGAACCCGTTGAACCTGCGACTAGCAAGTGGGGCATTTTAGAAAGGTCAAAAGCTCTTGCGGTACCATTAACAGCCTTCCCTAAAGGAATCTCCAAGAGATTTTCAGCTTTCGTTTGAGATTGTTCCCAAAGTTCACGGAAAGACACAGTGGCAATCTCGGAGTTAGGCACTTCGATTCCCACTAAAGATTTCCCTGGGATAGGTGCTTCGATTCGGACATCCTTGGCTGCCAAGGCTAGAGCGAGGTCATCTGCTAGATTGGAAATGCGGTTGACCCGTACTCCAACTGCTGGCTTGACTTCATACTTGGTTACTGAAGGTCCAATTTCAGCCCGTTCAACTGTTACTTTGATACCGAAGCTAGCAAAGGTTTCTTCTAGGATTTTGATATTTTCTCGGACAATTTTCTTCTCTTTAGACTGGTCCTTGGGTTTATCTGGGGCAAAGAGTTGTAAGCTTGGAAGTTTGTATTCAAGGGCTTCTTTTGCTGAAAAATCGACCTGAACATCTTCATCATCAGAGCCATCTTCCTCTTCAGGGAATTCAAGTTCAGCTTGAGGTAGGATGATTTCTGGTTCCACCCACTCTTCTTCTGGAACAGGAGGAACGTCAAGCACAACATCTTCTTTCAAAATTTCGCCCGTTTCCATATCAACAGGAGGCAAATCGAGTAAGGCTTTTTCAGCCTCTTCTTGTTCTAATCTAGCCTCTTCCTCAGCCTTTTGGCGAGCTTTTTCTTCTTGTTTGACAAAGCGTTCCTCTTTTCGACGCTCATGCCCTTCTCGCCATTTGGCAAAGCCTCTACTGAAAAATTCAGCAACATCATAAACAGACCAAGAGCTGACGAGGAGAACCCCCACTAAAATCAAGATGACTCCAATAAAGTAAGTACCGATATTTGAAAAAAGAAAGGCGGTTGGCATATAAAGAGCGACCCCAATTAAGCCCCCTCCAGCAAAACTGGTCGTTCGAAAACCAGTCAGATCCGTCACGACCTGAGCCATGGTTCCTTTTAAAATCAAATTGTCCAAACCATATTGCCAAACTAAGTAGGCCTCAAAAATCAAGAGCAAACCTGCAAATATGGTGAAAAAGCCAGATAAGAGTCCTTCCTGTTTTCGTATCCACTTGAAAAAGAAAAGATAGAGTAGGATGCCAACTATTGCCAGATAGGCTAGACTGCCCACCAGCAAGCGAATTAAATTGTAAAGGGTTATACCTGCAGCCCCTAATTTGAAGGCTGCGAAAATCAATAAAAGCGCGATTCCTAACGAAATCAACATTCGTTGAATCGCTTCTTTTCTTTCGAGTTCTGCTTTAGACGGTCTCCGTCTTGTTTTACTTGTATTCTTGTTTGCCATTCTTCTATTATACCATATTTCACAGGTATTTCGGAAAGAGAAAAAGACTGCACCAAACGGTCCAATCTTCTTTATCATGATTATATTCAAAGTAATTGTTATTATATTTAAATAATCAAAGTCTCAGAGTTTAGATTTTTAAGATTTCACTTCGAAATTTGTATTTTTTATTTCTTGTTTTCTATCTATTTCCCTATCCGCAACTTCCCAAACACAATCGAAATGTTTTTCCATCATAGAGATGAAATCTATTTCATCATTATTAGTTTTAAAAAAATCATCCTTTTTAATAGTTTTACGTTCACCTATCAACACAAAATTGGTCTCCCAATTATATGGAGGCAGAGTAACTCTTAAAAAAGCCTTTGTCGTCTTCATATTTTTCTTTTTTTTATAAACCAACATAAATGGCAAGCGATATTGTGTTGAATAATAGCGAATTTCCATTTGTCCATTTTCTATATATTTACTATATTTTTCAGTCACATCTTCAATTTCGGTACTAATATTTGTACCAGGCTTACGCAACTCTTCTTTATTCTCAAGTTTCTCTAAATCTGACAAAAAAGAGGTATAGGTCTGAGAACACAAAAAACGAATTTTCATTCCATTATTCATAGCATTTTCTAAGACCGCTTTATTTTCCGTAAAAAAACCAATTCCCGATATAAAAAACAAATCCAATCTTTTAGTATTTTTACATAACTTTTTAATCTCTCTAGTCGAATGCTTTTTCTTTGACACCACACCTTTAAAACCATACGATTTCATTTCTTTTGCAATGCGTAAGTCTCTCGTAATTTTTTTCGTTATTAAGTAACCAAAACCACCGATTATTCCAGAAGCCAATAGAGCTGATAAAACTGACTCTACTATCTTCTTCCAATCTAAATTCATAATAAATTCAATTATATTCATTTAAAATACTCTCATTATGTTTTTTCATTTCTATGAGTTTTATTTTAGGATATCATTCAAAAACTTGTTTGTCAAATTCTTTAAAAAAGACTGCACCAAACGGTACAATCTTTTCATTTTCTATCTAAGTTTTATTCTTGAGGTTTGCGTAGGTAACCATAGACCACACCACTTACGATTGCTCCTACCAAGACAGCAATGAGGTAAAGAAGGGCATTTGAAGTAAGGGCAATCACGAAGATTCCTCCGTGTGGTGCCATGAGTTTGATACCAGTAAGACCAACGAGTCCGCCTGCTACTGCCGAACCAAGGATGAAGCTTGGGATCGCACGAGCTGGGTCAGCTGCACCAAATGGAATCGCTCCCTCAGTGATAAAGGACAAGCCCATGATGATGTTTGTCAAACCAGAGTTGCGTTCTTCTTTGGTAAATTTATCTTTAAAAAGAAGAGTTGCGACAAAGATTGCAAGTGGTGGCACCATTCCTCCAGCCATAACTGCTGCCATGGCTACAGAACCACCTGAAGAAACAGTCGCTGCAAGCGTACCTGTACCAAAGACATAAGCCGCTTTGTTGACTGGTCCACCCATGTCAACAGCCATCATTCCACCAAGGACGATACCGAGAAGGACAGCTGAACCGCCTCCAAGACCACCAAGGAAATCATTCATAGCAGTGTTGATTGCTGCCATTGGGATGTTAACAGCTAACATGACAAATCCAGTCAAGATTGTTCCAAGAAGTGGCAAGAGAAGAATTGATTTAGCACCTTCAAGTGAACGAGGAACTTTAACGTATTTCTTGATAGCAAGAACCAAAGCACCTGCGATAAATCCACCAACAAGGGCACCTAGGAAACCAGATGAGACACCTGCAAGAGTTGAAGTTGCTTCACCACCTGCGGCATAAGGGATTTTCCCAAAGGCAAAACCTTCTTTGGCAATAGCACCAGCCACGAAACCTGCTACCAAACCTGGTTTTTCAGCGATAGAGTAAGCAACATAACCTGCAAAGACTGGAAGCATCAAACCAAAGGCTGCACCACCAATTTTCATGAACATAGAAGCTAGCTCATGGTAGGAACCAAGACTGCCAAGGTTTTCATTCGGAACACCCAAAGCACCATCAATCAAGAAGGCAAGGGCAATCATGATACCACCGCCGATAACGAATGGCAACATTTGAGATACACCACTCATCAAGTGTTTGTAGAAGGCGCCACCAAGGCTTTGTTTTTCATTGCTTGCTGTTGCAGCTTTTGCTCCATTTGCGGCACGGTAGATTTCAGCATCTCCCGAAAGAGCCAAGTTAATCAATTCTTCCGTCTTACGGATACCGTCAGCAACTGGACGATTGATCAATGGTTTGCCATCAAAACGAACCATTTCAACTGCCTTGTCTGCTGCGATGATAACAGCTTTAGCCTTACGAATGTCTTCCGCAGTTAGTTGGTTACCAACACCACTAGCACCGTTGGTTTCGACCTTAATTCCAACACCCATTTCAGCAGCCACTTTTTGAAGAGCTTCTTGGGCCATGTAAGTGTGGGCAATACCTGTCGTACAAGCTGTAACAGCCACGATAAAGTCACCAGATTCATTGGCAGGTGCTTGAACAGGCTCTTCAGTTTTTTCTGAAGCTTTGTCAAAAAGTTCGATAACCTGGTCAGCTGATGTTGCTTGACGAAGTTTGTCAGCGAAACCATCTTTCATCAAGTATTGAGACAATTCTGCCAAGGCTGCCAAGTGAGTATCATTGGCACCTTCTGGAGCCGCAATCATAAAGAAGAGGTCAGTTGCTTGTCCATCCAAGCTCTCGTAGTCAACACCCTTGTTTGACTTGGCAAAGAGAACTGTCGCTTCTTTGACAGCAGCGTTTTTGCTGTGAGGCATTGCGATTCCATCACCCAAACCTGTAGAAGTCAAGGATTCACGCGCCAAAATGCCTTCTTTAAAGGTTTCAAAATCTGTTACATAACCGTGGTCTGTCAAGCTTTTAATCATCTCCTCGATGACAGCTGTTTTTTCAGTTGCCTGCAAATCCAGCAACATGACATCTTTTCTCAATAGGTCTTGAATTTTCATCTTTTTTCTACCTCAACTTTTTCATATGTTTCTTTAATAAATTCTGCTGTTGCCAAATCATCCGAGAAGGTAGTTGCTGTTCCACAAGCCACTCCCCATTTGAAGGCTTCTACTGCGTCTTTTGATTTGACAAATTCACCTGTGAATCCAGCAACCATAGAGTCGCCAGCTCCTACTGAATTTTTGACTGTCCCTTTGATTGGTTTAGCAAAGTATGCTCCCTCAGATGTGACAAGAAGGGCACCGTCACCAGCCATAGAGATAATGACGTTTTGAGCACCCTTAGCCAGTAACTGACGAGCATAGTTCTCGATTTCATCTAAACTTTCGAGTTTAACCCCAAAAATCGCTCCAAGTTCATGATTGTTTGGTTTGACCAAAAGTGGCTGATAGTCCAAACTATCAATCAAGGTCTGTCCTTCAAAGTCACAGACCACCTGCGCGCCAGTCTGACGGGTCAAGGCAATTAAATCCTTGTAGATGACATTGCCTAGATTTTTAGCACTTGAACCCGCAAATACAACCGTGTCTTCTGCAGTCAAACTAGACAAAATAGCTTTCAATTCTTCTAACTGGGCTGGTTCGACAGTTGGACCTCTTCCGTTGATTTCTGTTTCTTGGTCTGCTTTAATCTTGACATTGATGCGAGTATCTTCTGCTACTTGGACAAAACGTGTCTCGATTTCTTCATCAGCCAAAGTATCTGTGATAAATTCACCAGTAAAACCTCCGATAAATCCAGTCGCTGTATTGGGAATACCCAAGCGTTTCAAGACACGACTGACATTGATTCCTTTCCCACCAGCAAACTTATCATCACTGTCCATACGATTGACACTACCAACTTGGACTTGGTCCAAACGAACGATATAGTCAATGGATGGATTGAGTGTGACTGTATAAATCATACTTCTATTACCTCCGTTTTCTCCTTAATAGCCTGCAAGAGCTCATGCCCTTGACTTGTGATAACGATAGCGCGTTTGAGCGGTGCTACCTTAGCAAAGCAAGTTTGTCCAATTTTAGACGAATCCACCAAGACGTAGGTCTGTTTGGCATTATCCAAAATAGCACGCTTAACAGCTCCCTCCTCCATATCAGGAGTCGTATAATAACCATCGTCCACACCATTCATCCCGATAAAAGCACGGTCAAAGTGCAATTGGTTAATCTGGTTAAGAGCAACGCCCCCGATACTCGCATCTGTCACCATCTTGACACTTCCTCCAACCATGACCGTTGGAATCTGCTTTTCAACCAACTGAGCTGCATGGTGAATCGAATTGGTCACAACAGTAATATTCTTATTAACCAATTCATGAATCAAAAAGGCAGTTGTTGTTCCAGCATCTATAAAGATGACATCTTTTTCCTTAATGAGAGAAGCAGCTTTCTGAGCCAGTAACTTCTTCTCTTGAATGTTTTTGACAGATTTTTCTTGAATGGTTTCTTCTTCCTGCAAAGAGTGGGGCAACTCTGCTCCACCATGCACGCGACGAAGCTTGTTTTCTGCTTCCAACTCATCCAAGTCTCTTCGAACCGTTGATTCTGAGGTCTCTAGCAAACTAACTAATTTTTCTAGAGAAACTACATGATGTTGATGTAACTCCTCTAAAATCAGCTGTTTCCGCTCTGTTTTTAACACTGATTTACCTCCTGTTATCGTTTACACTATTCATTCTATCACACTTTATTTCAAAGTCAAGCATTTTTTATCACTTTCTTCCAAATTCTATCATTTTTCTTATTTCTAGAATTTTTATTGCAAGATAAGAGCCTTTATGGTAGACTATTTGAGTAAGTATTGGAAGATTACTCAAGAGGCTTAAGAGGCCGTGTTGGAAACGCGGTAGGCGTGTAACAGCGTGCGTGGGTTCGAATCCCATGTCTTCCGTAGAAAAGAACAATTATTTCTAGGATGCAACAAATGTTGTATCTTTTTTTTATCGCTTTTTTAAAAATAAGGTCTGTTTTAGGGTCTGTTTGTGACTCCTTTTGTGACTCCTTTTGTGACTCCCTTTGTGACTCCCTTTGTGACTCCTTTTGTGACTCCTTTTTTCGCAAAAGAATGCCAAGGAATACCAAAGACAAAAATAAAAAACGTTGATTTAACAACGTTTTACCAAGGAATGCAAAAGAATGCAAAGGAATAATGGAGCCGGTGGGAGTCGAACCCACGTCCAAACACCTGCCAACATATTTGTCTACAACCATAGGTTATGTATTAGTTTAACAGTTCCTCGACACATAACTCAAGCCTAGAAACTGCGAGTCTATCAATCTCTTATCAAGCCGCTAGACAAGACTTAATCGTATCTCGCTAATAATAAGACCTGTCATTGAACACGAGCAATCCAAATCGGGTCACGCCTGCTGGTTTTTAGGCAGCTAGAGCGTAAGAAGTGTTATTTTTTGCAGTTATATTTAACTGAGCGTTTACGTCGCCACACGAGTCGCAAAATATGCCTCATAATGCCTGTCGAATCCGTAACGACCCCAAAAGACAATAAAACCATTATACCTTATCTAACACGAAAATGCAAAAAGGAAATCAACTAACTACAAAAGATAGTCTTTCAAGACTTTTGTCAAAACCTGATAACCAGCAATACTGAGATGCAACCCATCAGTTGTATATTCTTTTTTGAGTTTACCTGCTTGGTCTGTCAAACTATCAAAAACTGGCACAAATTCTACCTGCATATAGGCAGAAGCAAGCTCTTGATAGGCTTGATTCCATTTCTGAATTTTTTCATTCGTGCGGATATAGACTGTCTGCTTGTACTCCTCTCCCTCATTGACTGGCAAAATAGAAAGCAATTTTATCTCTGTCAGTGGATAATCGCGAGAAATGGATTGAATGATAGCTTCGAGATTATTAAGAGCCTCATTCAAAGGGACATCCTTTCCGATATCATTTGTCCCAATCAGAAGGACAATTTTATCTACTGCTCCACCGTACAGATGCGCATCTAGATTTTCTAATAACAGCCCTGTCTGATAACCTCGAATGCCTCGATTGACAATCGTCTTTGCATTCCCAAATAGTTCCTGCAGAGGATAATACTCAACAATGGAATCACCAATAAAGAGAATATCTGGCTCCACAACAGAAACCTGATTTAAGTGACGATACTTGGTTTGGATTTTTTCTTGTTCCTTTAGGAGCCAATTTTCTAATAACTGTACTGACACTTCATTCTCCTTTTTCTAACCAGTTTTCCAAGACTTGATAAACTCCTCCTTGGCTGTTAGCTGGTGCTAGAGCAGTCGCCACAGCTTTGGCCTTGTCATCAGCATTTTCCATCGCATAGGCAATTCCAGCCATTTCAAGCATCTCAACATCATTTTCACTGTCACCAAAAGCCATGATTTGTTGGGGGTTCAAGTCCCAGCGCTTGAGTAATTCTTCCAAGCCCCATGCTTTATGAATTCCAGCTTGAAGAATATCAATGCAACCATAGCCACTGGATACAGCCCGAACACGGCCATCAAAGAGGTCATTAATCTCTTCCAAGACCGAACTCAAACGCTCCTCACCAACAACCATACTCATCTTGAGCACACCACCAAAAAGGTCAGAGGTTAACTCATCCACAAACTGCATCCGTTGGTAGAATTTTTCAATCATTTCTGGAGTCATAAAACTTTCAAGATCTGTAAAAATCGTACCTTCTTTGACAAAACCACCCTTCATCCCCGTTACAACAAACTGATCCTGACACGCTCGACCTTTGAAATGAGCCAAAACCTTATCGACAATGGCATCATCCCAAGTCTGAGCCTGAATCAATTCATTGTTTTCAAAAATACGAGCACCATTGGCAACAACCAAAACCACTCGATCAACCAAGTGCTCCAGTAGTTGCCTCATGCGGTGAATTTCATTCCCCGTCGCGATGACAAAACGAATACCCCTTTGATCCAACTGATCTAAAATCTTTTCCAAGCGTGGGAGGTCCAGCTGGCCTCTAGCATCCAGCAAGGTCCCATCCATATCTGTCGCAATTACCTTAATCGTCATTTACTTTCCTCTGGATTCAAGCTAGTCCCACTTCAATCCCACATGTTCGTTCATTTCTTTATAGGCTGTATCAATTCGTTCCTTAGTCGCTTCATCTAATTGATCACGATGACTGCCACCCTCGATAAAGTCTTCTAAGATATAAGTTTGGTAAAGGAAGAGTGGATAACCTTCTGGAGAATAGGTTCCTTTCGGTGTACGATTTACCCAAGAAGGATGTGCTTTAGCAGTTTCGATTGTCGTCTTGCCATCCTTTTTCTTAATGGTCACATCCATAAGAACACCACGCTCTGTCCACTTAGCATTTTCTTCATCTTGCATGGTTTCAATTCGTTGATTGGAAATGAAGTTCCCCATTGAATAGATAATGAGTTTCTTGTCTCCATCTTTTTCAACCGTTTCCGATGGTTCAACTACGTGAGGGTGCCCTCCAAAGATAATATCCGCTCCCCAATCAATCATCTTGTGATAAAGAGCCTTTTGTTCTTCAGTTGGTTCCAAGCGATACTCGACACCCATCTGAGGCATGATAATGGTGATATCCGCTTCCTTCTCTGCTCGTTCAATTTCAGCCTTCATCTTGTCTTCATTTAAGTCTGAAAGATAGCGGTTATAGTCTTCTTGAGAAATACTTTGCTCAATTCCATTAAATCCATAAGAATAAGCCAAAAGTGCAACCTTGATACCATTCACTTCCTTAATTACAAGAGGAGCTTGATCACGTGACTCATGCGTATACACTCCAATAGGTGTCATTCCTGCCTTCTCAATAGCATCTGCTGTTGAAACGACACCTTCTATTTGTGAATCTAGGATATGGTTATGCGCCAAGTCTAGCACTTGATAACCAGCATCCTTGATGGCATCCATGACTTCGCCAGGTGCATTAAAGAGAGGATAACCAGCCAAATAATGGTCCTTGTTCACAGTACCTTCAAAATCACCTATAATCAGATCTGCTTGTTTGAGCCATGGTTTCACATAGTCAAAATTTTCATGAAAATCATAGGTTCCATCTTCTTTTAAGGCAGAACGATAGATGGGAATATGATAGAGGAGATCACCGTTGGCCATAATTCTTGCAGTTTTTTCCTCTTCCTGATCTTTAGCATTTTGATTGGTCTTATTAGCTTCTTGAGAAATGGTATCCTTTTTTTGACTGGTCAAGGGGATTCCTTGGAAGCTTTCAAACAACAAGATCAAGCCCATTGATAAAGCAACTGCTAGCAAGAGTATCGCCACAAATCCCTTATTACTCCACTTGCGATAACTCCTAAAAAAGTTTACAAAGCCTCTCACAAAATGAAAAACTGGTCCACGTTTATATCTATCTTGTCTTCTTTGCATCTTCATTCTCCCTGCTTTCTAATGCAAGCCTTTTCTTTTTATTATATCACAGATAAGTAATTCTTTCACAATTGAATCGAACCTGCTAGGCATTTTCTATAAAAGCTCGATGCCGTAATGCTTTCAATCCTTGTCATTTTGTGATATCATGTAGAGGTAATGAAAGGAGAGAAAATGTCTGCAATAGAACGTATTACAAAAGCTGCTCACTTAATTGATATGAACGATATTATCCGCGAAGGGAATCCTACTCTACGCGCGGTTGCTGAGGAAGTTACTTTCCCCTTGTCTGATCAGGAAATCATTCTTGGCGAAAAGATGATGCAATTCCTGAAACATTCCCAAGATCCCGTCATGGCTGAAAAAATGGGGCTCCGCGGTGGTGTTGGACTGGCTGCTCCCCAGTTAGATATCTCAAAACGCATTATCGCTGTTTTGGTGCCTAATATTGTTGAAGAAGGCGAAACTCCACAGGAAGCCTACGACTTGCAAGCCATTATGTACAATCCCAAAATCGTCTCTCACTCTGTTCAAGATGCTGCTCTTGGTGAAGGAGAAGGTTGTCTGTCTGTTGACCGCAACGTGCCTGGCTATGTTGTTCGCCATGCTCGCGTTACTGTTGACTACTTTGACAAGGATGGAGAAAAACACCGTATCAAACTCAAAGGTTATAACTCCATTGTTGTTCAGCATGAAATTGACCACATCAACGGTATCATGTTTTACGATCGTATCAATGAAAAAGACCCATTTGCAGTTAAAGATGGTTTACTGATTCTAGAATAAAGAAAATCCCGTTGCAAGACGGGGTTTTGTGTTATAATAGAGGCATGAAAACAAATGATATTGTCTATGGCGTCCACGCCGTTACCGAAGCCCTCCTTGCAAACACAGGAAACAAACTTTACCTCCAAGAAGATCTCCGAGGTAAGAACGTTGAGAAAGTCAAGGAACTGGCTACAGAAAAGAAGGTGTCCATTTCTTGGACTTCAAAAAAATCCCTCTCTGAGATGACTGAAGGTGCTGTCCACCAAGGTTTTGTTCTACGAGTGTCTGAATTTGCCTATAGCGAGTTGGATCACATCCTTGCCCAAACACGCCAAGAAGAAAATCCACTTCTATTAATTCTGGACGGGTTAACCGACCCTCATAACCTAGGCTCCATCCTGAGAACAGCCGATGCGACCAACGTTTCAGGTATCATCATTCCCAAGCACCGTGCTGTCGGAGTTACTCCTGTTGTTGCTAAAACAGCCACAGGTGCTATTGAGCACGTTCCCATTGCCCGAGTAACCAATCTAAGCCAAACTCTAGACAAACTCAAGGATGAAGGCTTCTGGACCTTTGGAACAGATATGAATGGGACTCCTTGCCACAAGTGGAATACAAAAGGGAAAATCGCCCTCATCATCGGAAACGAAGGAAAAGGCATCTCTAGCAACATCAAAAAACAAGTTGATGAGATGATTACCATTCCGATGAATGGACATGTTCAAAGTCTCAATGCCAGTGTTGCTGCGGCCATTCTCATGTACGAAGTTTTTCGAAATAGACTATAAAAAAAGTTTCCAGTCATCTGATTGGAAACTTTTTTATGATTAACTATGTTCGGTGATAAATTTATAGGCTTCTTGACCAGCGATAGCTCCATCTCCAACTGCTGTTGTTACTTGGCGAAGGTCTTTCAAGCGAACATCTCCAACTGCAAAAATACCGTCAACTGCAGTTTTCATGTGGTTATCTGTCACAATCCAGCCAGCCTGATCTTGGATATTCAATTCTTTAACAAAATCGCTAAGAGGGTCCAAACCAACATAGATAAAGACACCACCGAAGGCTTGTTCTGTCACTTGACCTGTTTTCACATTTTCAAATACGACAGATTCTACTCGGTTTTCACCCTTGATTTCCTTCACTACAGAATCCCAAATAAAGCTGATTTTCTCATTCGCAAAGGCGCGGTCTTGTAAAACCTTTTGAGCACGAAGTTGATCACGACGGTGAACAATGGTAACAGTCTTAGCAAAACGAGTCAAGAAGAGGGCTTCTTCAACAGCTGAATCTCCACCACCGACTACCAACAAATCTTGGTCACGGAAGAAAGCACCATCACACACGGCACAGTAAGAAACACCACGACTGTTAAGTTCTTCTTCTCCAGGTACTCCCAAAGGACGGTGTTTAGAACCAGTTGCTACGATAACTGTACGTGTTTCATATGTTTGGTCATCAGTAATCACTTTCTTAAAATCACCATGGTCTTGGACATTTTCAACATAACCATAAATGTGCTCAACACCAAGATTTTCAAGCGGTTCAAACATCTTTTCTGCCAATTCTGGCCCACTAATATTAGCATATCCTGGGTAATTTTCGATATCAGAGGTATTATTCATCTGACCACCTGGCAGACCACCTTCAATGAGAGCAACTTTCAGATTGCTTCGAGCAGCGTATAAGGCTGCAGTCATACCTGCAGGTCCAGCACCGATAATAATAGTATCATACATATAGATTCCTTCTTTCTTGTTGTAACTATCTTTATTCTAACTCTTTCTTGTCAATCAAGCAAGGATTATGCTTTGAAAACAAGAATTAAACTCATAACCGCAAAGGATAATACTGGAACAACCAAGACTCCAATCATAATCATATCATAGAGATGGGCTTGGCGAGCCTTGGCTGTCTTATCAACTCCCGACATGGCTCTTAGTCCAATCCAAATCCCTAAAAAAATCAGGACGAGGATGGTGGTCAAGATCAAACTCTCGAAATATAAAGAAAATAGTTGCAGTAGCATGATTTCTCTCATTTCTATCTTTTTTAAAGAGTAAACTCAGCTAGTCCAGCTAACTGAGTTTTCCTTTGTCTATTATATCAAATATAAGTCCGTTTGTAACTAGCGAAGAATTCTTTTGTCCGCTCTTCTTTAGGATAGTGGATAATCTCATCCGGAGTTCCAGACTCAATGATTTTCCCCTTATCTAAGAAGAGAATCTTATCCGCAACTTGAGCTACAAAGGACATGTCATGACTGACCAAAATCATAGTCTGTCCTGACTTAGCAGCATCTGCAATAGATTTTTCTACTTCACCGACCAATTCTGGGTCAAGGGCTGAAGTTGGTTCGTCTAAGAGCAAGACATCTGGTTTCATAGCAAGCGCACGCGCCAAGGCAACCCGTTGCTTCTGTCCACCTGATAAATGGCGAGGATAATGGTTTTCACGGTCCGAAAGCCCAACCTTAGCCAACTCTTCCTTGGCAATCTTAGTCGCTTCTTGGTCAGATAATTTCTTGACAACAACCAAGCCTTCTTTCACATTATCAAGTGCTGTACGGCGTTCAAACAAATTAAACTGTTGGAAAACCATAGACAGCTTACGGCGTAGGGCAAGGATTTCTTCTTGAGTGATTTTAGAAAAATCAACTGAAAAATCATCAATCTGAATAGAGCAACTGTCAGGTGTTTCAAGATAATTGAGACTACGAAGAAAAGTTGATTTTCCAGCTCCTGAAGAACCAATCAAGGCTACAACTTCCCCTTTTTGAATATCCAAGTTCAGATGATCCAAGACAGTCTGTCCTGAAAAGGATTTGCTTAAATTCGAAATCTTAATCATTAACGAAGGTCTCCTTTCACATCTGTTTGCACTGTATCGGGTGCAGAAATAGCCATTTTTCTCTCGATGAAACGACCGAGGCTTTCAATTCCGATATTGACTACCCAATAAACAAGGGCAACGGAGATAAAGCGTTCAAAATAGCGGTAATCAGCTCCACCTAGAATCTGAGCTTGGGCAAAGACTTCCACAACACCAGCACTAAAGGCTAGAGATGTTCCCTTGGTCAAGCCGATGAGGGAATTGATCAAGGTTGGAGTCGCTACAACGGCCGCATTTGGAATAATCACGCGACGATAAACTTGTGCTCGTGTCATACCCAAACTTCGTGCCGCCTCAATCTCACCAGGATTAACTGAGAGAATGGCTGCACGAATGGTTTCACTAGCATAAGCTGCCTCATTAAAGGCAAAGGCTACAATCGCAAAAACAGCCGCTGGAATCGCATTGATATTGAGACCAGTACCCCATTGCTGATTGAGAGCTTTCAAAGCCAAAGGGATTCCATAGTAGGTCAACATGAGTTGCACCAAAATCGGTGTCCCTTTTAAGAAGCTAACAAAGAATGCCTGCAAGGGATATAAAATCTTGACACGATTGATTTTCACAATGGCAAAAAGAAGTGCCAAAACCAAGCCAAAAAGAGCACCTCCAATTGTCAACATAATCGTTGTTGGAAGTTGTTGGACAATTCTAGGGATTCCATCAAAGACTGAACGCAGGCTAAAAAGCTTGCCATCCGGAATCAATTGCATCAAGTTTTGGTACCAATCTGATGCTAAAATCGTTGTAACATTCATAAAAACATCCTCTCCTGATAATGATTCATTCTACCATACTTCTGCCGTCAATGAAATTATTTGCTACGGTCAGATACAGACTTTGTCTACCTACTAGTTTATCATACTTTGAAACAGGGAGGTTATATATTTTATCTATCAAAGAGATAGATAAAAACTATTTCAATCCCAATTCTTCATAAGGTTTTCGATAACCAATTTGCTTAACAGTTCCATTTTCTACTAAAATCGGTCGTTTTAACAACATACCGTCGCTTGCTAGCAACTCAGCCGCTTCTTGGTTTGACAGACTTCCTACCTTATCTTTCAGCCCTAATTCACGGTATTTGATACCACTGGTGTTGAAAAATTGCTTCAACTCGAAACCTGAGGTTTCTATCCAGTTTAAAATCACTTCTTGGCTTGGTGTTTCTTCGACAATGTGAACAGCTTTGTAGTCCACACCGAGTTGATTTAATTCTTGTTTTGCTTTTTTACAAGTTGAACATTTTGGGTATTCGATAAATTCTAACATGTCTTTCACTTTCTATTTTATATCTTTAAAATCTGCGTCTTCATGCTCCAAGAGCCAAGCTTTCTTTTCCACTCCTGCAGCATACCCTGTCAGACGCTTTCCTGCTCCTAGCACACGATGACAAGGTACTAGGATAGACCAAGGATTGCGCCCCACTGCTCCACCAATTGCTTGAGCAGAAGCCACTTGCAGATCTTGGGCTATTTGTCCATAGGTCACTGTCTGACCATAAGGAATTCCCTGTAAATAGGACCAGACTCGCTTTTCAAAATCCGTTCCGGTTGGAGCCAAGGGCAAGTCGGATAAATCTTGAGGCTGGCCTTTAAAGTAAGCATCTAAGCAAGCAATAACTGAGTCTAAAATGGGATGACTAACAACTGCTTCTATCGTGTCATCTCCTATCCCCCTCTCAAAATGCTTCTGCTCCTGCATCCAAATTCCATACAAATAATGGTCATCAGCTACGAGAGAAAGGGGGCCAATTGGTGAAGAGTAGATCATTTTTGCGTACTTCTTTTGCATTATTTCTTCAATTTTTGATAGGCCAAGCGTTCACCATCAACTGGAACCTTACCAACCTGTTTAAAACCAAGTTTTTCAAAAATATGTTGCATAGCTTTGTTTTCTGCATGCGTATCTGAACGAAAATCAAGATAATCAAATCCTTCAATCAAGCCCTCTAAGAAGGTTTGAGCAACTCCTTGTCCCTGCACAGTTGCTGCCACAGCAATACGGTGAAAAACTAGATATTCTGACTCTCCAGCTTGCCAGTTTCCCTCATAAATGGCTTCATAGACTGCCTCTGGACTCTTGGTCACAGCAGCATAGGCTAGCAGTTCTCCCTCTTCCAAGGCCACATAGGCTTGACCTGAGATAATATCCTCAATAATAATATCAGCATTTGGATAGCCATTTTGCCACTGATCACTACCAGCATCTGCTAAACATTTCTTGGCTTCCTCCATCACCTGCATAATGGCATCTACTTCATTTGGAAAAGCTAAACGAATCTCCATCTTTTCTCCTCTTTTCTGACTAGTTTCTCCCATCATAGCATAATTTAAGCCTTTTCACAAGCAGTTAAAACTTGACTTTTTGTTTTTGTTATTTTATAATCTAGTTATTAAAACTAGATAAAAAGGAGTTGAAAATGAAAACTACCTTTTCCTACCCAAAATGGGCAGAAATTCCAAACATTGACCTCTATCTAGACCAGGTTTTGCTCTATGTCAATCAGGTCTGCGCCCCTATCTCTCCTGATAAAGACAAGGGCCTGACAGCATCTATGGTCAATAACTATGTCAAACATGGTTACCTGACAAAGCCTGACAAGAAAAAATACCAACGCCAACAGATTGCCCGTTTGATTGCTATCACAACCCTCAAGTCTGTATTTTCTATTCAAGAAATAGCTCAGACACTTAATACTCTCCAAACTCAAGCAAGTTCAGACCAACTCTACGATGCTTTTGTGAACTATATGAACCAAGGAATTGACCCATCTAACCCTATTATACAAAGTAGCTGCCAAACTGTTAAACTCTATCATCAAACCCTAGCCTTAATCCATCATACTCAAGAGGAGGAAATCTAATGAATACAAGCCTAAAGCTCAGCAAACAACTTAGTTTTGGAGAGGAGATTGCTAATAGCGTGACCCATGCCGTAGGTGCAGTCATCATGCTCATCTTACTGCCTATTTCATCCACCTATAGTTATGAGACATACGGATTTTTATCCTCTATCGGCGTTTCCATTTTTGTTATTAGTCTCTTTCTCATGTTCCTCTCATCCACCATTTACCACTCTATGGCCTATGGTTCAACCCACAAATATGTCTTGCGAATCATCGACCATTCTATGATTTATGTTGCCATTGCTGGCTCATACACGCCCGTCGTCTTAACCTTAATGAATAACTGGTTTGGCTATCTGATTATTTCCATTCAGTGGGGAACGACCATCTTTGGTATTCTCTATAAAATCTTTGCTAAAAAGGTCAATGAGAAATTTAGCCTTGCTCTTTACCTGATTATGGGCTGGTTGGTTCTAGCTATCATTCCTGCCATTATCAGTCAAACGACGCCAATTTTCTGGAGCCTCATGGTAACTGGCGGACTTTCTTATACAGTTGGAGCTGGATTTTACGCCAAGAAAAAACCTTATTTCCACATGATTTGGCATCTCTTTATACTAGCCGCATCTGCCCTCCAATACATTGCCATTGTTTATTATATGTAAAAAAAGACAAGGTTTTTTATCCTTGCCTTTTAGTTTTAGTACTGCTTTGGTTTCAATGTCAATAAGTGTGTTCTTTTTGAATCAGTAACTATTCCAATTTATCTATCTTGAAATAGATAAAATCCCTTTGTAATACTATAAAAAATAACTAACAAAGAAATAACTATAAGACTCGGTTGCCAGAAACCTGATATATCCACTAAACTACGGCCTAAAAATTGGCCAATAAAGCTAACTAAAATTAAAATAATTAAATTGAAAATTGCTGAGACTAATAAAATTAACACCGAATGTATTATTGCCTCGCCTATACGTATTTTAAAGAGTTGTAATCTTGACACTCCCAGTGTCTTTAACTGTTTAATGTCCTCAATATCTTTATTAGAAGATAAAATTGTAAGAGAAATAGAATTAGTAATAATCAGAATAATTGGAGCAGACATATAAGCAATAAAGGAAGCTCTTGCTTCGTTTACTCCGTTTGCTGTATTCATGAATGAATACATATTTTGGGTGTAAAGAATAAACCCAGAAATGAGAGTTACTCCCATGCTCATTGAAGTTTGTATACTTTTCAAATAGCTAGGATTGGATAGTAGATTCCAAAAGCCTGTATTAATTACATAATTTTCAGTTGGAAATATCCTCATTAAAAATTTTATTAGAAACACTTGAATTGATGGAGATAGTGATTGAATAATAAGGATGTGAATAATTAATAAAAATAATATTATGCTTGACTGTGTTGAAATTATTTCTTTGTTTCTGCTAAAACCTGCTGAAACAATAAAGCCTATACATAGTAACCATAGGAATAAACGAACAGAGATGTTAACAAAACCAGTTACTGTAACTTTTCTTTTTTTCTTTTTTGGTTTTAATATTGATGATATTTTAAGTATTCGACTTGAATAAAAGTAAGCCCCTATCCCGACAATTGTTGGTACTATAAAAACACTCAATAAAATTGATTGAATGTTGGCTGTAATAACTAAATCAGGTAACTCATATCTTCCTAATAAATTTTGTAAAAATTTGTAGTAACTATCTGCCATGATAAATGAAAGTATTGTACCAATACTACTAACAATCACTGCCATTAAATAAAACTGTCCAGATACTAATAAAGATAGCTGAGTTCTGCTTGCGCCTAAGACAGTCCATAATTGGTAATCCTTTTTAAAGATATCTATTAGCAGTCTTATATTATTTGAAATAAGGAAAAATAGAGTAGTCCCACCAAAAATTATTAGCATTTGAAAAAGTTGTGAAGCGTTAATATTAGCAGTCTTTATTGAACTAGCAATACCAAATAAAGATGTTCCAACAATTAGGCTAGATACAAATAGTAATGGTATCGTTCCTAACCATTGTCTTTTTGAGTACTGAAATTGGTAAATGATTAATTTTAGCATAATAAATCCTCCTCAAATTAATCTTTACTACTTTCAAGTGCTTGGTAGAGCTCATCAGCTGAAGGTTTAACAATTTGTCGAGATATTTTTCCGTCTTTTAAAATGAGTGCTCTGTCAGTTTTTGAAGCCAACTCAATATCATGAGTGACCATAAAAACACATTTCCCTTGACTCGCTAAATTACGAAGTGTTTCAAAAATAAGTTTTCTTGAGACGCTGTCCAGAGCTCCTGTTGGCTCATCGGCAAAAATAATTTTACTATCAGCTATTATTGCACGAGTAATAGCCACTTTTTGCTGTTCTCCACCTGATAAGGTAGCAACTAATGATGATAGTTCTGCTTTAAAATTCAAACTATCCAACATTTTTTTTACTTTATTGCTATCAACACTCTTTCCTGAGAGTCTCAGAGGAAGTGTCACATTTTCTAGTACAGGTAGAGCGGGGACCAGATTATAGTTTTGAAAAATTATTGCAATATCTTGCCTTCTAAATTTAGCAAGCTTCCCTTCTTTTAAGGTATATGGATTTACACCATTGATAACAACTTCGCCACTTGTTGGTTCAGATAAACTTGATAAGCAACTTAGCAAAGTAGACTTTCCAGAACCACTGACACCAAGTATTGATACAAATTCCCCATAATTGACAGATAAAGAAACATCTTTCAAAATAGAGACAGTTTTGTTTTGTCCTAACAAAAATTCTTTTGAAAGGTTTGAAACTTTAACAGCTACATTATTAACCATAATAAATCCTCCTGATTCCAGTGTCATCTTTGATTTAATTATACAATATTGAAATTCTATTAATATCAAGTAAGTAACTTATGAAACGTATTTTTAATGGATAAAATTTCTATTTCCTCTGGATCTCGAATAAAGGTCTTTAGCGAACTAAGAATTTTTTCTATTACCATAATAGTATCATAAATGATACTTAATTGAAAGCGTAAACATAGCTTTGTTAAGAAGTACAGCTATTCTATACAAAATTTAAACATAAAACTTAGGTATACTTAATAAATGAGAATTAAAGTTAGCTATAACGAAGATAGTAGCATATGTAAAACTCTAAGCAGGCAGAGCCTGCTTAGAGTTTTACAATTGAATTTCCCAAAGAGGAAGCAAGATGAAAGCCATCATTTCTTGTGCTCATAAGATTCTCAGAATCGTTTACAAACTACTCTCTACCAATCATACTTATCAAAAAGAAAAGGCGCTAGAACTGAGGAAACAGTTCTAACGCAAAAACTAAAAAAATTTCAATTACAGTATAGCACAGGAAGTGATTTTTTGCGCTTTTTTACTATCTTTTTTCTTTACACATTTCGATAAAGTACTGGTGCAAGCGCACATCATCAGTCAATTCTGGATGAAAAGAAGTTACCAACATATTTTTTTCTTGGGCTGCAACGATTTGATTGTCAACTGTTGCTAGAATTTCTACATCCTCTCCAACACTGCTGATAATCGGACCACGGATAAAGGTCATTGGAATCTGACCAACTCCCTTACATTCTGCTTCCGTATAGAAACTCCCTAGTTGGCGCCCATAAGCATTGCGCTCGACCACCATATCCATAGTTCCTAGATGACTCTCTTCCTGGGAAGCAATTTCCTTAGCCAGCAAAATCAAGCCAGCACAGGTCCCAAACACTGGTAAACCAGATAGAATGGCTTCTCGGATGGGAATCAACATGTTCTGGTCTCGTAAGAGCTTGCCCATGGTTGTAGACTCACCACCAGGCAAAATCAAACCTGACAAGTCACTCTGATGTTTCTGAAAATCATCTAGATTTCTGATTTCAACACTCTCAACACCTAATTTATCTAGTACTTTTTCATGTTCTGCAAAGGCACCTTGCAAGGCCAATATTCCGACTTTCATCTATTTTCCTCGCTCTGCCATGAGAATTTGGATTTCATTTTCATTGATACCAACCATAGCTTCTCCTAAATCTTCAGAGATTTGAGCTAGGATTTGAGGATTACGGAAGTTAGTCACAGCCTTAACAATAGCACTCGCTCGTTTAACAGGATCTCCTGACTTAAAAATACCTGAACCGACAAAGACACCCTCTGCCCCTAATTGCATCATCAACGCAGCATCTGCTGGTGTTGCAACGCCTCCAGCCGCGAAGTTTACAACTGGTAATTTCCCATGTTCATGCACATATTGAACCAATTCTACAGGGACTTGCAAGTCCTTGGCAGCAACATAAAGTTCGTCCTCACGTAGATTTTGAATACGGCGAATTTCCTGATTCATCATACGCATATGGCGAACAGCTTGGACAATATCCCCTGTACCCGGTTCTCCTTTGGTACGAATCATAGAAGCACCTTCAGCGATACGACGCAAGGCTTCTCCCAAATCCTTAGCCCCACAGACAAAAGGAACTTGAAATTCTTTCTTGTCCACATGGAAACGGTCGTCAGCTGGAGATAGAACTTCACTCTCATCGATATAGTCAATCTCAATAGCCTCTAAAATCTGAGCTTCAACAAAATGCCCGATTCTGACCTTAGCCATTACTGGAATACTAACCGCTTCTTGAATTTCCTTAATCATCTTTGGATCACTCATACGGGAAACCCCACCAGCTGCACGAATATCAGCTGGAATCCGCTCCAAGGCCATCACAGCTGCCGCACCAGCAGCCTCTGCAATACGGGCCTGTTCAGGATTTTGAACGTCCATGATAACCCCGCCTTTAAGCATCTGTGCCAAGTTTTTATTTAGTTCATAACGATTTTCAGTCATTTGTTTTATCCTCATCATTTGTATTGGTAGCTACTATTTCATTTTAAGTCAGATTTGGAGGAATCACAAGATAAAAAAACCATAATTGTATGGGGACAAATCATCTAAAAAACTATCTGACCTTAACTTAAGGCCAGATAGCTCATTTATTTTTATTTTTCAGCTGTAAGGGCAGCCATTGTGATGTAGTTGTATGGTTTGTTGAAGTGTGGCAAGAAGAATAGGTCTGTCAATGCCAATTTATCAATTGTAACATGCTCTTGGATAGCAAGTGAGAACATGTGGATTCCCATGCTGATTGCAGAATCATGTGAAACCATTTGGGCACCAAGAATTTCACGGCTATCTTTGTCAAAGACAATCTTGATGGCTACTTCATGGTTGTCATGTTTCATGAATTCTGGTTTTTGAAGATCGTTAAAGCCTGTTTCAGTCGCATTGTAACCTGCAGCTTTTGCTTTTTCAAGTGTCAAACCAGTTGAAACCATGTGAAGACCGTAGATAGAGATACCGTTTGAACCTTGCACACCGATTCCTTCCAATTCATGTCCACAAGCGTTGTAGGCACCAACGATACCAGTACGTACAGCGTTTGAAGCAAGAGCGATGTAGCTTGTGTCTTTACGAGCATTGTCATAGACAGTCGCACAGTCACCAACTGCAAATACACCTGGAAGTGATGTTTCTTGTTTCTTGTCTACAAGGAAGGCACCGTTACGGAAGAGTTCAATCTTACCATCAGCAAGGGCTGTGTTTGGACGGAAACCAACTGCAAGGATAACCATATCCACATCGAAAGTTTCTTTATCAGTAATCAAGCGTTCAACTTTACCGTCACCCTCAATTGCTTTAACAGTTTGACCAAGAGCCAAACGGATGTTGTGGTCTTCCAAGTTCTTCGCCATCATTTGTGTGAAGTCTTTGTCATAGTAACCGTTCAAGACAGTATCAACGATATCAACAAGGACAACTTCTTTTCCAAGACGTTCAAAGGCTTCAGCAAGTTCAACACCGATGTAACCACCACCAACAACGGCGATACGGTCGAGGTGTTGGCTCTTATCAGCTAATTTGTGAATCACTTCTTCAGCGTTTTGGTACAATTTAACGAATTGTACATTTTCAAGAGTTGCTTTAAATTCGCGGTTTCCTTTAACAATTTCAACACCTTCGATTGGTGGCAAGATTGGTGTAGAACCTGTAGCGAAAATCAATTTCTCGTATGATTCTTTGTGCTCTTTCCCTTCAACTTCTGCTGTAACTACTTTGTTATCATAGTCGATTGAAAGAACTGGTGAGTTCATGTAAACCTTAGCACCTTTAGCTTCCAATTTTTCTTTATCAGAATAGAACAAGCCTTCAGCACCGTCGATTTGTTCACCAATCCAAAGGGCCATTCCACATCCTAGGAAAGAGATGTTAGAGTTTTGGTCAAATACAACGATTTCGTTCTCATTGCCAAAATTATCCAACATAGTATTAATACATGCTGTACCAGCGTGGTTAGCACCAACTACAACGATTTTACTCATAGAAAAATTCCTACCTTCAATTTTAAATTTACTCTTCTAGTATAACATTTACTGTTAGCGTTTACAAGAGTTTTGCTAATTTTCCCGATTTTTTTGTAAAAAAATGTAAATAATCTGTATTTTATCAGCCTTTCTTACAATTACTCTTTGTTTTCTGAGCATATTTCTTGACAACTTTACAAATTTTATTTGTGAAAACGCTGACTTTATGGTATGCTAGTGTTATGGAAAGAAAATGTAAGGGATTAAATTTAATATAAATTTACAATATTTCAACCTTCTTTTCATAAGAGAAAGGAGTTGGTAGCTTGCCTCTTAGTTCACATTCTGAAAGGCTAATGGGGACTACTATCACTATTTCATTAGTGGATGAGCGAGCCGATATCTTGCTCCAAAAGTCCTTTGATTTGCTCAAAGATCTAGAATACCGCTTCAATGCCAATAGCCAAGAATCTGAGTTGATGGAGATCAATTATCAAGCTGGAATAGCTCCAGTCAAAGTTCATCCAGATTTGTTTGAATTGATTTCACTTGGATTAGAGCATAGCCTAGCGCCCTCTAGCCATCTCAACATCAGCATTGGTCCCTTGATTCAAACCTGGCGTATCGGTTTTTCAGATGCCAAAGTTGCCCAACCTCAGGAAATTGAGGAGGTTCTCCCTCTAATCAATCCTCATTATATCGAGTTAGATTCTTCCACTTCTACTGTGTTTCTAAAACAAAAAGGAATGAAAATTGATCTTGGTTGTTTAGCAAAGGGTTATAGTGCGGATAAAGTTGCCCAATTTCTTAGAGAAGAGGGAGTGACTTCTGCCTTGATCAATCTAGGAGGAAATATCCTGACCATTGGAAAAAGTCAGGCAAGAGGGGATCAAGCTTGGCAAATAGGGATTCAAGACCCAGCCAATCCGAGGGGAAATCACTTAATGACAATCCCCGTTGTCAATAAATCTGTCGTGACTTCAGGCATTTATGAACGTCACCTGACTGTCGATGGGAAAGATTACCATCATATTTTTGACAGTCAAACAGGATATCCTGTTGAAACGGAACTAGCTAGTCTGACAATCATCTCTGATAAATCAGTTGATGGCGAAATCTGGACCACTCGTCTATTTGGAGAAAGACCTGCTTCTATCCTTTGGCAAGTCGAAAGTTTGGAGGGCATCGAAGCTATCCTCATCGATAAGGAAGGTCACCTAAGCTGTTCTTCAGGAATTCCAACTCTATAGAAATAGATGTTTCAATAGAGTTTTAAAATCGTATTATGTAAAAAGAGAAAGGAAATCTCATGTTAAAACTTATTGCTATTGTTGGAACAAATTCAAAACGTTCTACAAACCGCCAATTGCTTCAATACATGCAAAAACACTTTGCTGAAAAAGCTGAAATTGAACTTGTTGAAATTAAAGACATTCCTGTCTTCAACAAACCAGCAGACAAGAACGTACCTGCTGAAATTCTAGAAATAGCTGCTAAAATTGAAGAGGCAGATGGCGTTATTATCGGTACTCCTGAGTATGACCACTCTATCCCAGCTGTTTTGATGAGCGCTCTTGCTTGGTTGTCTTATGGTATCTACCCACTTTTGAATAAACCAATCATGATTACAGGTGCTTCATATGGTACGCTTGGTTCATCACGTGCCCAATTACAACTTCGCCAAATCTTGAATGCTCCAGAAATTAAAGCAAGTGTCCTTCCAGATGAATTCTTGCTTTCACATTCTCTTCAAGCCTTCACCCCAAGTGGAGACCTAGTAGATCTTGATGTTATCAAAAAACTGGATGCCACTTTTGACGACTTCCGTATCTTTGTAAAAATCACTGAAAAATTGCGTAACGCACAAGAATTACTTCGCAAAGATGCTGAAGACTTTGACTGGGAAAATTTGTAAGATAGGAGACCAAAAAGAATGAAATTTGTTGGACTTGTAGGATCAAACTACGATCAATCATATAACCGTAAACTCTTGGAATTCATCCGTCGTCACTTCAAACTTAAATTTGAATTAGAAGTTCTTGAAATTGACGAAGTTCCAATGTTTAACCAAGACGAAAAATGGGACGAAAGTTTCCAATTACGTTATTTATATAACAAAATTACTCGTGCTGATGGTGTTATTATCGCTACTCCTGAGCACAACCATACAATCTCAGCTTCCCTAAAATCTGTTCTTGAATGGCTTTCATATGAAGTTCATCCATTTGAAAACAAACCAGTCATGATTGTGGGAGCATCTTACTACGACCAAGGTACTTCTCGTGCCCAAGTTCACCTTCGTAAGATTCTTGACGCTCCAGGTGTCAATGCCTACACTCTTCCTGGAAATGAATTCCTTCTTGGTAAAGCTAAAGAAGCCTTTGATGTTAATGGGAATATCACAAATGAAGGAACTATTAATTTCCTTGAAACATGTTTAGACAACTTTGTGAAATATGTGGGAGTCGTTTCAAAATTGAAAAAACCAAAACCAATCGCACCAGAAGATTTATATTGTACAAATCCAATCGCAACTACCATTCAAGGAGTTGACCCTGATGATCCTGAATGGGTAGAAAAAGCTGCTGAGCTTGTTGGAGCTGTTTCTGGAGATACTTACGTTAAATTAGACCACGGTATCTTGACAGTTAACCAAATTGATATGTTCTTGAAAGCAATGCCATTTGAGTTGACATATGCGGATGATAATAACCAATTCTTGTACTACAATAACGCCCACCAAGATCCAAACACTATGTATGGTAAACGTGTGCGCGTTCAAGCAGGTAGCCGACTAGGAACAGTACATGCTTCTCTACCACCTGCAAGAATGAAAAACGTTGAGTGGGTTGTAGGCGTATTACGTAATGGTGATCAAGAGTATGTTCGTACAATTGTTCCGGGACAACCAGAAGGTGTAATTAATACTCATAACTATAAAGCAATGTACTATCCAGATGGCTCATATGCTGGAATTAATGAAATTATCTTTAATTTCCAACCATGGCTTGATTGGTACTTAGAAACAACTGGTCAACGTCTAGTTGGTGGAAATGCTGCAGCATCTGCTGGCGGACATGGTCACGGCGATGCAGATGCTACATCTGGAGCTTCTGATGCAGGTGATGCTGGAGGCCACGGTGGTGGTGCAGACGCTACATCTGGTGCAAGCAACTAATAGTAATTTTAGGAACCATCTTGGTTCCTTTTTTAGCAAAAAAAGACTAGCAAACACAAACTGCTAGTCTTTTGGTTATTCTTTCATCTATCCTTATTAAAAGAAAGAATACTTATTATGAATTTGGATCATCGAGACTACGGCCATGTAAACCTTTTTCACGTTGGACTTGACGTAGTTTCTCTGGTGTAACATCGTTTCCTTCTTCGTCCACAATTTTGATCCCTTCGATGTGGTGACGAACAGTGCGACGATAACCTTCGATGTACTCCTCACGTAGTTTGGCTTGTTCTACTTTTTCTTCTGGGGTCAAGCCTTCTGTTTTTTTCTTTTTAGCAAGCTCGTTGATACGAGCAATTTTTTTCGGATCCATTTCTTCTCCTTTTTGATAAAATAAACTCCGTTTGACTGAGTTTATTTAGTATTGATTTGGTTAAAACGAGCAAGTTTGGCTGCTTTTTGAGTTAAATGAGACAAGATTGCCAAACGATTTTGACGAACAGCCTGATCTTCTGCCATTACCATAGTATTCTCAAAGAAAGAATCAATAACTGGACTAAGCGCAAAGAGCTGTTTCAATTGCTGACTGGCAGTCCCTGACAAAACGAGTGATTCTACTGCTTCTGCCAAGGCTTTCTCTTCTTCATTCTCAAAGAGAGCTGAATCAACTGTAGCAACTCCTTCTGCCTTCTCAGCTAAGTTAAAGGCACGAGAAAGTGATTCAACAGATGGTTTAAAATCTTCTTCCTTGCTTGCTTCTACGAGAGCACTTGCCGCTTCCAACATATCCGCCACAACAAAGTTCGAACTTGCAAGGACCGCTTCCTTGACATCTTTTGGAGTAGAGCCCATCATCTTATCAACACGAGCCTTAATAAAGTCCATAACCTCCGCTTTATTTTCATAAGTTAAGCTGTCGAATTTCAAATCATAAAGGCTATCAATCAGCTCATCCATAGCAATGTGCCAACCAAAGGCATCCAAGATACGAACCACACCTTGAGTTGCACGACGAAGGGCATAAGGGTCATTAGAACCTGATGGAATCAAACCTACTGAGAAGAAACTCAAAATCGTATCCAATTTGTCTGCAATAGCAAGTACTGCACCGACCTTGCTCTCTGGAAGTTCTCCTTCAGCTGACGTAGGCATGTAGTGTTCACGAATAGCAGCTGCTACCGCTGGAGTTTCCCCAGCAAGAAGGGCATATTTTTCACCCATAATTCCTTGGAGCTCGTCAAATTCGCCAACCATACCTGTCAACAAGTCAAACTTGTAAATGGCTGCTGCACGGGCTAAGTCAATCGTTTCATCCGCTGACAAACCTGCTTTTTCTGCCAAGAGAATAGCAGTCTGACCAGTACGAATCATGTGTTCACGAAGGGAACCAATCTTCTCATGGAAGGTTACATTGTTTAATTTTTCAACAAGGTCAGAAATCACCAATTTTTGGTCTTCACGCCAGAAGAATTCACCGTCTTCTAAGCGGGCTACCAAAACTTTTTCATTACCCTTGATGACATTTTCCAAATGCTCTGCATTTCCGTTACGGACAGAAATAAAGTTTGGCAAGAGGTTGCCATCTTGATCACGGACAACAAAGTAACGTTGGTGTTCCTTCATCGAAGTCACCAAAACTTCTTCTGGAACTTCAAGGTATTTGGCATCAAAACTTCCCATAAAGGCAGTTGGGTATTCAACCAAGTTCAAGACTTCATTAAGCAAGTCAGTATCAATTTCGATGCGTACACCATGCTCAGCTTCTATTGCTTTGATTTGGTCAACAATCATTTGCTCACGTTCACGTGGATCTGCGATTACAAACTGCTTACGAAGATCTTCTTCATAGCTCAAAGCTGACTGAATCTTTGTTTCTTGTCCCAAGAAACGATGGCCACGGCTCACACGATCACCCTTGATATCAAGGAAATCCAAATCAAACTCTTCTTCATCTAAAAGAACAGTTAAAGTGTGAACAGGGCGGATGTATTCAAAGCTATTGCCAGCCCAGTGCATGCTGACAGGGAAAGTCAATGACTTCAAAACATCCACGACACCTGGAACAATGGCTTCAACTGCTTGACCAATTTCTTCCTTAGTAACATAGACGTATTCTTCACCCTTGATTTCACGGAATTCGATATCTTCAACAGTCAATCCTTTCCCACGGACAAATCCTTGAGCTGCTTTGGTGAAGTTCCCATCACTATCCAAGGCAATTTTCTTTGCTGGACCCTTGAAATCTTCTGTCAAATCAGCCTGTTTGTCTGCAAGACCAGTCACACGAACAGCCAAACGACGGGGTGTTGAGAAGGTTTGAACAGCTTCAAAAGAAAGACGGTTTTCCTTGAGGAAGGCTGCCATTTTTTCGCCTAGTTGTTTTTCACTTGGTGTGACAACATAGGCTGGTAATTCTTCAAGACCGAGTTCTACTAATAAGTTTTTTGTCATGTTTTTTCTCCGAAAAGTATCTTTTTATTTTTCAGTTTGCCTTATGTGATTGGCACGCAAGTAACCAACTTCGTTGTTTCATTGCTAAAATTGAAGCCAAAAGTCTCCAATTTTGCCTAGTATCCTTAGCTTCACTAAGGATACCTTCATCACTGCGGCAACTGGCTCAGGGCTCACTCTGTTCGCCCATTTTCATAATTTGTCACTCTCTTTATTCTGCGTCTTCTGCTAGGAGTTTAGCTCGTGTTGCTTCATCCAAAAGTGGGTAGCCTAGGCGTTTGCGTTCTGCGACAAAGGTTTTGGCTACGACACGGGCTAGGTTACGAATACGAGCGATATAGCCTGCGCGCTCTGTTACAGATACGGCACCACGCGCATCAAGCAGGTTAAAGGTGTGTGAACATTTGAGAACATAGTCATAGGCAGGGTGCACCAATCCTTCTTCCAAGGCGCGACCAGCTTCTTTTTCAAACTTATCAAAGTTTTCAAGCAACATTTCTTGATCCGAAATTTCAAATGAATATTTTGAGTGTTCGTACTCAGGCTGGATGAAGATTTCTCCGTATTTTACACCATCAGCCCATTCAATATCATAGACAGAATCCACTTCCTGAATATAAGAAGCTAAGCGTTCCAAACCATAAGTAACTTCTGCAGTCACAGGGCCAGTTGCCAGTCCACCGACTTGTTGGAAATAAGTAAACTGAGTGATTTCCATCCCATCAAGCCAAACTTCCCAACCAAGACCAGCTGAACCAGTTGATGGGTTTTCCCAGTTGTCCTCAACGAAACGAATATCGTGTTCCAAAGGATTGATTCCCAATTTTTCCAAAGACTCAAGGTACAGTTCTTGAATATTTGATGGAGATGGCTTCATGACCACCTGGAATTGGTGGTGTTGGTAAAGACGGTTAGGATTTTCTCCGTAACGACCGTCAGCAGGACGACGTGATGGCTCTACATACGCTGCATTCCATGGCTCAGGTCCGATAGCACGAAGGAAAGTGTAAGGACTCATTGTTCCCGCACCTTTTTCGTTGTCATAAGCCTGCATAAGCATACAACCTTGGTCATTCCAAAATTGTTGCAAAGTAAGGATGATTTCCTGGAAAGTCAATTTTTTAGACATTATTTTCTCCTTTAATTTATATTATCTTTTTAGCTTTATTTATCAAGCAACCAAGAAAAAGCTGGGGCCTGAAAAATATGACGTTTGGGAACAGTTTGTAAATTCTGATCGCATTCATCTATTGTACCTAATTTCAAAGCACAGACTTCTGGTATATTTTCTTGAACAGTGAAAATTTGACTATGACAGTTCTGACAGTAATAACGCTGTTTTCCTGGAGAAGAACTATAGGAAACAAGCTTTTCTTTTCCATGCAATACTAGCTTTTCACTGCTAACTTTAGCATTAACTGTATAAGCAGACGCAGTTGCTTTCCGACAAAATGAGCAATGACAAAAAACTAATTCCGATAATTCCTCATCTAGAGTGTAGGTCACTGCTTTACATAAACAAGATCCTTTAAGCATTATGCTCCTTTCTACTTAGGCATTAGACGAATTCAAAAAGAACCGAATTTCAACACCCAAGCCTTGCGACTAGGGGCGTCAGAAACGCGGTTCCACCCTAATTTATTACTTCATTGTTTTTGAAAATACTACAGAAAGCGCCAGTTCTTTATTTTGCCCTACTTGGCTCCCACTATCCCAAGCTCGCTTGAAGAACGCCATAAGACTTTCTTTCCTGCAGACTATTATATCAGAATTGTAACATACTGTAAATCAAAAACTATAGAAAGATGTATAGTATTCTCTACTCACTTTTTGAAAAAGTTGCAAGTCCAATAACTGACAATAAGAGAGAAATTCCAGAAATACTTAGAATAATAGAAATCATGTTATTCTCACCAGTAGCTGGTAATTGTTTTCCTTCTTTGTTGACTGTAGCTAAAAGCACTTGTTGACCACTTCCAGCTAGTGTTTTATTCTCATGATTAGCTTCTATAATTGATGGAGTTTTCTCAATTTTATCATTGCTAATTGAAGGCTTAATAATTGAGACTTGTCTATTGTGACTTACTAATTTAACAGGTTGCACTTGAGAAACTGGCTTAATCGATGCAACTGGTTTAGCTGGATTAACTGCCTTAACTGGTGCAACTGGTTTGGTTGGAATCTCTACTTTATTAGCCTTCAGTTTTACAGTCGTCTCTTTTAGAGCATTGATTACTGCATTAATTTCTTCTTGACTAGCTTCTGAATTTTCTAAAAGTAGCTTAGCTTTGCTGAAAATAAGATTATATGCATCCTTCTCCTCTTTGCTAGCTGTCAAAAATCTTGGATCTTTGTCTTGGAACTTCACTTCATCCACGATAACATTTTTTAGGCTCATGAAATCTGTTTCTTTCCCATTCAGCTGTTCTTGTGCTTTCAAGAAAGTGGTCAATAGACGATCGATTTCATCTTGAGTTATCAAATCTTTTGTAATTAATAATGCTAAGAGTTTAAATTCACGATCATATTGACCTTTACGTTCTTGATCAGAATTTATATATTTACCTTTTTTAACTGTCTCAGCATATGCTTTAATGGCATTCTTCAATGATGTGATATCAGATTCCTTACCATCCAATGTTTGCATAGCAGACTCTAAAGCCTTAACAATTTGGTCAATTTTATCTTGGTTAAGTTTACTTCCCAATGTTAGTTGCGCATCTTTGACACTTTGGTCAAACATCTCTTTTAAATTCTGTTTTGTATTATAATATCTTGGAGTTTTAACTACTTCCATTTGTTTATTTAAAGCTGCAATCAAGGCTAACTTAGAAACAACTGAAAGTGACAAAACATTATTTTGACCAAACAGAACTTTAAATGGTTGAAGATTATCAAGTAATTCATAACCGTTTGACAGATTTACAAGAACCTTATATTCACCAGGAACCACTTTCTTACCATAAGAATGTTTACCATATGTTTCAGCTGGCAAGACTTGACTCTGACCGTCTTCACCTACCAAAGTAATCGTTGTAGTTCCAGGAACAGCTTGATTAAAGCCAACCGTTACTGGGGCATATTTCATTTTGTTAGCCAAGAAGGTAATAGTTTGAAAACTATTTTCTTTCGTTAAATCAAATTCCTTAGATAAGGCACTCACAAATTTCAACTCTGTACGGTCATAGCTAAAAATTTCTGCAACATAATGTCCAAATTTCAAGAAATTAATATCTTTTGATTTATCAACAGTTACATATTGACCTTCACTATTTTTAATGCGATAAACATAAGTCGTATCAATCTCACTCTTTGTTTTATTATTTAATATAGCAATCTTTACACGGCCACTATTTTCTTCACCTACAAGATTTTTTAGAGATATAAAGTCTACATTTCCCGCAAAGTCTTCCACATAATAGAAGATTTTCGATTTATCAATGTTCTTAGGAAGTGTATAACTACCATCTTCATTTTGTTTGATAATTTGATACTGTTCGATTTCTGAATCTGTCGATTCTCTATTTTCAGAAGGACGAATATAAAAGACTTTTTCTAAAAGAATTCCCCCATTTCCTACATCCTGAGGTTTACGAGCTATAAATTGTTCTTGATCTTTTTGAGAACGAATATATCCCGAAGTAATCAGAGGTTTTTGTGTATCGATTTGAATTTTAAATGTTGTGTATTGTTCTTCAGCTCCAGGGACATCTGGCTTATAACTAATAACATAGTCATAAATTCCATCAGAGACTCGATTTCCGTTAGAATCCTGTCCTCCCCAAGCTGTTTTATCTACAATATAACTTCTTGGATTTCTAGTATCGCCATCAAAATAATTTTTTACAAGGTCTGTTGGACGACTTTGCCAAATAGGCTGACTGTGTGTTGTATCCGAAGAAGCATAAACCGTCGCACGAAGATTTACCAAGTTTCTATAGACAAGAGTTTTAAACCGAACAGAATCTTTATTACCATCCTCATTTGGCGAGATAGCAAGGCGGATGTTCCCCTTTTCATCTAATTGAAGATGGTATTTTCCTTCAGCATCTTGTTTCACTCCGAGTACAGTCACTCGATTGCCTTGACGCTCTGCTTTTAAAACATTTAAATCATTTTCAGAACTTGTTAAATAAGTTGCATCGTCCGAAGGTGAAATTTCTGGATTATCCTTATCAATTTTAGAGTAAAATCCACTTTTTCCTTCCTGAATCAAATTATAAATTGGTTTTTCTATTGCAGGTAGATTTTGGAATTCTCCCTTAAATCCCATAAATGGTAAACCAATAACAGAACCATCATCTGCAGGATTGACAAATCTAACAAATCCTTCTAGAAAATATCCATTTGGCATTATTTTGCTAAGTTCTTCAGTAAACTTACTTGTATCTACACTAACTGTTACCGTCTTCGTACTATGAGCTTTCACAGTTACTTCAGGCCAAACTGTTTCAGTTAGTTTTCGTGGACGGAGAGTGAATTTCCCTTCTTCAACTTCGTCCGTATTTGTATTTACAATCATCTTCAATGTTTGGTCTTTATCCGAAATATTATGAATTGTAACTTCAAAGGTAAATTTATCACCAACATTGCCAAGAGTAACACTTGGATAGTTATTTGCACCTGTTACAAATAAATCTGTGCTTGTTGCCGCCATCGTGTCAACTACGCCCGCACCTTGCTGACGTGGAGAAGTATAGGCTCCAGTTTGTTTATTAAAATGTGGTTTTGCAGTAGACATAATTAAAGCTTTTACAATCTCTGAAATTTGACTAGCTGATAATTCAGGGTGTTTCTTTGCTAAATATTCTTTGACTAATGCTGCGACACCAGCTACATGAGGAGCCGCCATACTTGTTCCACTGATACTTCCATAACTATTGTCATTAAATGATGAATAGATATTTCCACCAGGTGCAGTAACATCTGGTTTCAATTGTCCATCTGTTGTAACTCCCCAACTTGAAAAATCTGATAATTGGTCTGCAACATCTGATTTACGATTATCCATCTTATGATTAAAGACAATTTTATACTGACCAGATTTAAGAATTTCACCATAATGTTTTGAAATAAAGACAGATGGGATTTTCTTAGCATCACCTGTAACAGACATACTAACATTTGCACCTTCAACGTTGTTATAAATTAAAACTCCAACTGCACCGTGTTGAAGAGCATTTTTAATCTTATCAGAGAAATGGATTTTACCACGTTGAATCAGTGCTAACTTGCCTCTTACATCAATATTAGCAAAATCTTCTTCACGACCAATACCCGCTGCTACATATTCGTATTCTTTCCCTTTTTCAAAATCTTTTTCTGCTTCAGGTCTATTAAAATCAAACTTACCATAATCAAGTTTAGTATCATTTTCTAAACCTTTTACTTCAAAGACTTCAGTAGTTAGAATTTTATTATTAATCGAAGCAACAGAAATTGAATCTTCTACTGTAGAGGGATTTCCAACCAGTCCGTAATCAGGATTTTCTGCTAATGGTTGTGAAAAACCTCTACCGAAAGTATTGCTATTACCAGCAGCAATAACAACAGATACTCCTTTAGCGCGTGCTCTTTTTACTGCTTCAATAATATCTGAACCTGCATCTACCATTGAACCCGCACCTGCACCCAAACTCATATTGATCACATCTGCACCTAACGCAACTGCGTCATCAATGGCTTTTACATAAAAGGCAGATGCTGTAGTTTTATCTCTGTCTGAAAAAACTCTCATAAACATTATTTGAGCTTCTGGTGCAACTCCATATACCTTCTCAGAATTCGGAGCTTTATTAACTGGATTTCCAGCTACAATACCAGTAACGTGCATTCCATGAGACTCTTTTTCAGCCTCTTTTATATTATCTGTTCCATCAAAGTAATCATAAGCATATACTACCTTGTCACTGTACCATTTCCCATAGTCAATACCAGCAGCCTTTTTAGCTTTTTCTATATCATTCTGATTTTTAAATTTCGCCTTTGACGGATCAGAAATACGCAGAACCTCATGATTCAAATCAAGACCTGAATCTATAACAGCGACTACAGTGCCTTCCCCTTTGTATCCTTCTTCCCATGTTTTAGGAACAGTAATCATTTCATTACTGGAGATACTATTTGGTTTTTCTTTATGTCTGCTTTGAGATAAGGACTGTGATTGTAAGCTTTTCGAAGAAGAATTACTTTTCACTGCTGATTCTTCTTTCTTCTCTTCACTTTTTATCGCAGTCATTTCTTTCTGTGTGCTTACATTCTTGTCTGACTTATTATCTCTATATTCTATAGAATCATCTTGTTTTAATGACTCTGTCACTTCTGTTTTTTCCTTCGAAGAAGAATTTAGAGCATTCTTGTCAGCCGTGACTGGCGGTGCGAGCTTATTTGAATCATCTAATTTATTAATTGTTACTGCATGTGTAACTTGATTGGATGTTTCAATTTTTCCCTCATCGGCACTAACCTGTGCGAAAGTAAATCCGAATACAAAGACCGATAGCAGAAAAATCGTTGCTATTTGGTACTTTTGATGACAAAAATCTTTGCAATCTCCCATAAAATCACTCCTTTTTATTTAAATTAAAAGTATTATATACCAAATTATCAGAAAATTCTATCAAAAAAATATTTTGTAACAAAATTGTAATATTAATCATATCATACGATTTAAACATAAAAAATTAGCCTTGAGTGATACAAGACTAAATTTCTTTATTGAAAAATTACTTGCTATTTAATTGGTCATTCAGCAAAAATCTTACTGATCACGATTATAGAATAGTTCATGTGATTTTAATCGTGAATTAAGCATTTCTGGAACTGTGACAAAGTCATAACCTTGCCCTTTCAAGTAGTCAATAACCTTCGGTAGAGCATTTACAGTCTCAGCATGGATATCATGCATGAGAATAATAGAACCATTCTTGACTTCACGCTGAATTTCTGTCAAAATAGCTGCTTCATTTTTACTCTTCCAGTCCAAACTATCCACATCCCACATAATAAAACTCAAATCGAGGCTATTGCGAATGTCGTCTGTAATGGCTCCATAAGGCGGACGCATGAGTTTTGAACTAGAACCCAGCACTTTAGTTAGTGCAGCCTCAGTATCAGTTATTTGTTTTTTGGCTTCATCAAGCGAAAGTTTTGAAAGCACTGGATGACTCCAACTATGGTTTCCAATGACATGACCATCTGCTTTCATGCGTTTCAAAATCTCTTCATTACCAGAAACATTCTTACCTAAAACAAAGAAAGTTGCCTTGATACCATACTTAGAAAGAGTATCTAATGCTTGATTGGTCGTCGTAGGATTTGGTCCATCATCAAAAGTCAAGGCCACTACTTTACGATTTTTCTTTTCATAATAAGCCTTATATAGCTCTGCATCCTTATCTAATAAATAAGAGGACTGAACAACTTCAAAGAAACTAGATACTGGCAAGGCAATCTCGTCTAGATTTTCAACTGACTGACTTGGATAAAGGATAATCTGACTATCCTTATAATCAAAATTCCATGCAGACAAGTCTTGGTCAGAGAAACCTTTAACAATATGATCGACCTTTTCTTGCTCCAATTTCTTGTCCTGTAAGAAAGAAGTCAGTTCTTGTATCAGTTTCTCTTTGGCCTTACTAGCATCTGAAAATAATTGATCAAGTGTAAAAGGTTTACCATCTTCTGTCAAATGGACTTTTGCCAGACTAGTTTTTTCAGTCTCTTCAACTTTTGACGAAGCTAAATCATAGACTTGTTTCATCACACTTCGGTTGACAATCCCTTTTAAAGTCGAATCCTGTTTCTCCGTATAATAAAAAACCAGATTTTCCTTGTCCTCTAGATTGTCTTTAATATCCTGTGTCATGATTTCCTTTATAGACGAAATCACTTGCTCCCCTTGGAGAGGATAATAGGCAATTACTTCGACTTTTCCCTTACGAAAATGATCCTTCTGATTTCCCTCACTCAATTGATCATCTTTCTCTTTTTTGAGCGATTCAATCTTTTGTTCAAAACTTTGTTTTGTGTATATTTTGTATCCAATCATTGAACCAAGGACACAAATACTTACTGAGAAGATAGCTACTAGGGCTATTAGACTCATTCTTATCTTATCGTGATTCTCACGCTTTGCTCTACTTTTATCCATAAGACCATCATATCAAATTCAGGCTATAATTTCAATGATTTTAGAGGAAACAGTATATTAAAAAGAGAGGAAGTTCCCCTCTTAAGATTTTATTTGACTGCTTCTTTCAAAGCATCTACCTTATCCAAACGTTCCCATGGAAGATCAATATCTGTACGTCCCATGTGTCCATAAGCCGCTGTTTGACGGTAGATTGGGCGCTTGAGGTCCAGCATTTGGATAATTCCTGCAGGACGAAGGTCAAAGATTTGACGTGCTGCTTTTTCAAGCTTGCTTTCAGCTACTGTTCCTGTACCGAAAGTATCGATACGAACAGAGACAGGTTGCGCAACACCGATTGCGTAAGCCAATTGTACTTCTGCTTTCTTAGCAAGACCTGCTGCAACGATATTTTTGGCAATATAGCGAGCCGCATATGACGCAGAACGGTCCACCTTAGTCGCATCCTTACCAGAGAAGGCACCACCACCATGACGAGAGTAGCCACCATAGGTATCTACGATAATCTTACGACCAGTCAAGCCTGAGTCCCCTTGAGGTCCACCGATTACAAAACGACCAGTAGGATTGATGAAGAATTTGGTTTGCTCATCCAAGTAAGAAGCTGGAATAACCTCTTTGATAACCTTGTTAATCACATCATTGTGAATTTGTTCGTTGCTTACTTCTGGATCGTGCTGAGTTGAAATAACAACTGTGTCCACACGTACTGGACGGTCATTTTCATCATACTCAACCGTAACTTGTGATTTAGCATCTGGACGAAGATAGCTAATTTCCCCAGACTTACGAAGTTCTGCCAGACGACGAACCAACTTATGACTGAGTGAAATTGGCAATGGCATGAGCTCTTCTGTTTCATCCACTGCAAATCCAAACATGAGCCCTTGGTCTCCAGCTCCAATTAAGTCCAATGAATCTTGGTCTGCATTTCCACGAACCTCCAAGGCTTCGTTAACACCTTGGGCGATGTCAGGAGATTGTTCCACCAAAGATGGGTGCACTCCTACAGTCTCAGCAGAAAAACCATACTCTGTATTGGTATAGCCAATCTCTGCAATGGTATCACGAACCACACGGTTAATATCCACATAGGCATTTGTAGAAATTTCACCAAAAACGTGGACGGAACCAGTATATACAGCTGTCTCAGCAGCAACGTGCGCATCTGGATCCTTAGCTAAAATAGCATCCAAAATCGCATCTGAAATTTGGTCTGCAATCTTATCTGGATGCCCCTCAGATACAGATTCAGACGTGAATAATTTACGTTCTGACATAAAAATGTCCCCCCTTAAAAATAGTGTTATAGAGTTACAAAGTACTGATAGGTATTTTCATTTTCTAAGAGTTACGACGCGAAAGAAATAAAAACGATACTTTTTTATTTCTGAAGCTAGTAAGGCGCATAGGGTGGTCGCCTTATAGCGACAACCGTAGAATGACGAGCGACTACTTTAGAGCCGTCATTCTTTGCGAGTTACGACGCAAAAGAAATAAAAACGATACTTTTTTATTTCTGAAGCTAGTAAGGCGCATAGGGTGGTCGCCTTATAGCGACAACCGTAGAATGACGAGCGACTACTTTAGAGCCGTCATTCTTTGCGAGTTACGACTCGAAAGAAAAAATAGAAATTTCTATCATCTTATCGGGACTATATAACGTTACCATTATACCATTTTTAGGCGCAATTTGCAGTCTTTAATGTAGTGTTTCTATTTAGATAGTTTGTTCTCATAAATAAAAAAAGTTGGAGTTCAGTACTCCAACAATTATTATTAAAATGTTTGGCGTTTTGCTTTACGCTCTGCACGACCACGAGCGCGATTTTCAGCACGCTTGTTTTTGCGACGTTTTTCATCAACCGCCCATTGAATTTTTTTCTTATAACCTGGTTTGACTTTTTTCTTTTTCTTTTTAACCAAACCAATCATTTCGATATCAAGTTTATCTTGTTTTTTCTCACGGTTGGCACGACGATCACGGTCATAAGTATCTTGAAATTCTCCGTCTTTGACCATCTTAGGAGTAAACTTGATTCCCAATTTCTCCAACTCACGGATATCCGAGTCATCACTTGGCTGATAAAGGGTAATAGCTGTACCTGGTAGGCCATTTCGTCCAGTTCGACCAACACGGTGAACAAAGAAGGATAAGTCTTGCGGAATGGCATCATTGATGACATGGCTGACACCTTCAATATCAATTCCACGCGCTGCCAAATCTGTTGCGACAATATACTCAAAATCCAGATTTTTCACCTGATTCATAATGCGTTTGCGCTCACGAGGGGCAATATCCCCATGGATTTTTGCCACCTTCAAGCCTTGAGCAGTCAGATATGAATGCAATTCATCAGCACGCGTTTTAGTGTTCACAAAAATCATTGCCAAATACGGTTGCATCAACTGAGTCAACTGGTAAATTTGAGCATTCTTATCTCGGCCCTTGGTAGAAATCAACCAATTATCAATGGTGTCAGAAATGACCGTTTTGGTCTTGATTTTCTCCATAACAGGATTTGATAAGTATTTTTTCAAGAATGGTTGCAGTTTTTGTGGAATAGTCGCTGAGAAGACCATGAATTGCAGGTCTTTTGGAAGGCTGCCAGCAATCTTATCCACAGTTTCTAAGAATCCCATATCCAAGGTCATATCTGCCTCATCAACAACAAAGGTCTTAGCTTTATGAATAGCTAAATCACCAGATTTAACCAAGTCATAAATACGGCCTGGCGTTCCGATGACAATATGAGGCTGGTTGCTTGATAATTTGTCAATCTGGCGAGCCTTATCTGTCCCCCCCACATAATTAACCACACGAACTTCTACTTCTGAGTGAGTTGCAATCTGACGAGCTGCTTGGTAAATCTGAGTGGCTAATTCACGGCTCGGTGCAGTAATCACTGCCTGTACACTATCGCTGGCTTCATCTAATTGCTGGAAAATCGGCAATAGGAAAGTGTGAGTCTTACCCGAACCTGTTTTTGATTCACCGACTAGGTCACGACCTGCCAAAACAATAGGAATCAACTTATCTTGCACCTCTGTTGGAGTTGTAAATTTCAACTCCTGCAAGGCTTCTCTAATATAGTTTTTAAATTGAAATTTCGTAAATGACATAATATCCTCGATTCTATCTATCCTATCAATTATACCATATTTTATTCCATTTCAGTAG
>NZ_CAUQCP010000005.1:0-55082 GCF_963516575.1 uncultured Streptococcus sp. | reverse complement strand
GTCCATCCATGTGACGTGAATAGTTCTCAACCCCGTTGGTATAGCCCATCTCACGCAGCATTTCGATATCGTACTCTGTCCGCTGCTTCAAACGCTGAGCTTCAAGTAATTTACCTTCCTTCTCAAAGACAGCTAGTTGCTCTTCTAATTCTGCTTGAATCTTTGCAATGGCAACTTCCATGTGGTCGTCATTGGTCACAAAGTGAGTCGCAGGGAAAATCGCCAAATGATCCACTTCTCCCAACACCTGACCTGTCAGAGCCTCAACCTCACGGATACGGTCAATTTCGTCTCCAAAAAATTCTACTCGAAAGGCATGCTCATCACGGGAAGCTGGGAAAATCTCCACCACATCCCCACGAACACGAAATCTTCCCCGTTGGAAATCAATATCATTGCGTTCAAACTGGATATCTACCAAGTCATTCAAGAGTTTATCACGAGAAATTTCAAGACCTGGACGGAGACTAACGACGCTATCAGCGTATTCCTTAGGAGAACCCAAACCATAGATACAAGAGACAGAAGCCACGACGATAACATCATTACGCTCCAAAAGAGCTGAAGTCGCTGAGTGGCGGAGTTTGTCAATCTCATCATTGACAGAGCTGTCCTTTTCAATATAGGTATCACTAGAAGGGACATATGCTTCTGGCTGGTAATAGTCATAGTAAGATACAAAGTACTCAACAGCATTTTCAGGGAAAAATTCCTTAAACTCCCCATAAAGTTGTCCTGCCAGAGTCTTATTGTGGGCAATAACTAGAGTGGGTTTATTGACTTTGGAAATGACCTGACTCATAGTATAGGTCTTCCCTGTTCCAGTCGCCCCCATGAGAATCTGAGCTTTTTCGCCCCCCTCGATATTATCTACCAACTGCTCGATAGCTTGAGGTTGGTCTCCTGATGGTTGATATTTTGATACTAGTTTAAATTGATTATCTGTAATGCGGTTAATCATAAGAATCCTCTCTCGATGTGCTATTCCTATTTTAGCACACTTATATCATTTTCACGAAGAAAAGGACGGAACGAAGTCACATCCTTTCATTTTCTTTCTTTAATTGATGAGCAAGATAGAAAATCAAAAGTAACAAGACTAAACTTGTCATGATAGAACCTTCAATCCCAAAAGAACCACCTGATAGCCAGCCTTGATTGCCTTGTGGTAAAAAGGTCATCAGAGACGTTCCTGATGGTTGACCACTAACTAAAATCCCAAAGAGATTTCCCTGAGCAAAATTCCAGGCGCCATGAATACCTGCTACACCCCAAACTGTATCTGTTTTGAGGAGGTAAAGTGACATGGCAACTCCGAATAAGAAGAGATTCACTAGAGATAGAGGTGTTAGACCAGAATTTCCCACATGAAGCAGGGTAAAAAGTAGGCTAGATATAAGAATAGCCAGTTTTAAATTGGTTCTTGAAGCCAACTGAGGAAGGAGCCAAGCACGGGACACCACTTCTTCTGTTGTCCCCTGTAAAATCCAAAAAGGGATAGTAAAGACAACAAAGGCAATCGAATAAGGATTTAAGTGAATAGACTCAAAACGATATTGCCCTAATGCTACTAAACCTAACAAGGTCAGAAGAAAAAGTGCCAAACCTAAGCCAAATCCTTTCAGAAGACTGCTGAGGAAATTTTCTCTATAAAATCCTAAAGTTCGAATAGGTCTTTTCTCAACTTTTTTAGTCCATCTGAACACAGTGTTGAGAATAAAACCAAAGGCCAGCAATTCTAAAATTAAATGAAAGTCACCTGTTTTATCCATCAAGCTCTGATGCAAGGTCTGCAAGTAGGTTGCAAGATTTTGACCAGCCTCTCCAAAATTTCTAGCAAGTCCGATGAGAGCTAAGAAACTAATACCATATAAAGTATAAGCCACAAACTCTCCTATGAAGACAAAAGCAAAGGCTAACAAGGGGCTTGTGTAAATGTTTAAACTCATTTTTGAAGCTTGGAAGTCTTTAAATATTCTTTTGTTCTTCATATCCCTGTCCTCTTTTCTTCTATTATATACTATTATTATAGCACTTTATAGTAGCAATTCAAGAAAGAAAAGAAATAACCTATGTTACATTTTCTGACACAAAAATATAAAAAATTTGCCTTTTTTTACTTTTTCTGATATAATGGGAAAATATTCGGAAAAGGAGACTAAAAATGAAGAAAAAATTTCTAGCATTTTTGCTAATTTTATTCCCAATTTTCTCATTAGGTATTGTGAAGGCAGAAACGATTAAGATTGTGTCTGATACCGCCTATGCACCTTTTGAGTTTAAAGATTCAGATCAAACTTATAAAGGAATTGATGTTGACATTATCAACAAAGTCGCTGAGATTAAAGGCTGGAACATTCAGATGTCCTATCCTGGATTTGACGCAGCGGTTAATGCGGTTCAAGCTGGTCAAGCTGACGCTATCATGGCAGGGATGACAAAGACGAAAGAACGTGAAAAAGTTTTCACCATGTCTGATACTTACTATGATACAAAAGTTGTCATTGCAACTACAAAGGCACACAAGATTAGCAAGTACGATCAATTAAAAGGTAAAACCGTTGGTGTTAAAAACGGAACTGCTGCTCAACGTTTTCTTGAAACAATCAAAGATAAATACGGCTTTACTATTAAAACATTTGACACTAGTGATTTGATGAACAACAGCTTGAGTGCTGGTGCCATCGATGCCATGATGGATGACAAACCAGTTATCGAATATGCCATTAACCAAGGTCAAGACCTCCATATTGAAATGGATGGGGAAGCTGTAGGAAGTTTTGCTTTCGGTGTTAAAAAAGGAAGTAAATACGAGCACCTGGTTACTGAATTTAATCAAGCCTTGGCTGAAATGAAAAAAGATGGTAGTCTTGATAAAATCATCAAGAAATGGACCGCTTCATCATCTTCAGCAGTGCCAACTACAACTACTCTAGCAGGATTAAAAGCCATTCCTGTTAAAGCTAAATACATCATTGCCAGCGATTCTTCTTTTGCACCTTTTGTTTTCCAAAATTCAAGCAACCAATACACTGGTATTGATATGGAATTGATTAAGGCGATCGCTAAAGACCAAGGTTTTGAAATTGAAATCACCAACCCTGGTTTCGATGCTGCTATCAGTGCGGTTCAAGCTGGTCAAGCTGATGGTATCATTGCTGGTATGTCTGTCACAGATGCTCGTAAAGCAACTTTTGACTTCTCAGAATCATACTACACTGCTAATACTATCCTTGGTGTCAAGGAATCAAGTACCATTGCTTCTTATGAAGATTTGAAAGGAAAGACAGTTGGTGTTAAAAACGGAACTGCTTCTCAAACCTTCCTAACAGAAAATCAAAGCAAATACGGCTACAAAATCAAAACCTTCGCTGATGGTTCGTCAATGTATGACAGTTTAAACACTGGTGCCATTGATGCCGTTATGGATGATGAGCCTGTTCTCAAATATTCTATCAGCCAAGGACAAAAATTGAAAACACCAATCGCTGGAACTCCAATCGGTGAAACAGCCTTTGCTGTTAAAAAAGGAGCAAATCCTGAATTGATTGAAATGTTCAACAACGGACTTGCAAACCTTAAAGCAAACGGAGAATTCCAAAAGATTCTTGATAAATACCTAGCTAGCGAATCTTCATCTGCTTCAACAAGCACTGTTGATGAGACAACTATCTGGGGCTTGCTTCAAAACAACTACAAACAGCTCCTTAGCGGGCTTGGTATCACTCTTGCTCTAGCTCTTATCTCATTTGCTATTGCTATTGTTATCGGGATTATCTTCGGTATGTTTAGCGTTAGCCCATACAAATCTCTTCGCATCATCTCTGAGATTTTCGTTGACGTTATCCGTGGTATTCCATTGATGATTCTTGCAGCCTTCATCTTCTGGGGAATTCCAAACTTCATTGAGTCTATCACAGGACAACAAAGTCCAATTAACGACTTTGTAGCTGGTACTATTGCCCTATCTCTCAATGCAGCCGCTTATATCGCTGAAATCGTTCGTGGTGGTATTCAGGCCGTTCCAGTTGGCCAAATGGAAGCCAGCCGAAGCTTGGGAATCTCTTATAGAAAAACCATGCGTAAGATTATCTTGCCACAAGCAACTAAATTGATGTTGCCAAACTTTGTTAACCAATTCGTTATCGCTCTTAAAGATACAACAATCGTATCTGCTATCGGTTTGGTTGAACTCTTCCAAACTGGTAAGATTATCATTGCCCGTAACTACCAAAGTTTCAAGATGTATGCAATCCTTGCTATCTTCTATCTTGTAATTATCACACTTTTGACTAAACTAGCGAAACGCTTAGAAAAGAGGATTCGTTAATGGCAAAATTAAAAATTGATGTAAATGATTTACACAAAAGCTACGGAAAAAATGAAGTTTTAAAAGGAATTACGACCAAGTTCTATGAAGGAGATGTTGTTTGTATCATCGGTCCTTCGGGTTCTGGTAAGTCAACTTTCCTCCGTAGCCTAAATCTTTTGGAAGAAGTTACTAGCGGTCACATCACTGTGAACGGTTATGACTTAACTGAAAAAACAACCAACGTTGACCACGTCCGTGAAAATATCGGAATGGTGTTCCAACACTTCAATCTCTTCCCACACATGTCTGTATTGGACAACATCACCTTTGCTCCTATTGAGCACAAGTTGATGACTAAGGAAGAAGCTGAAAAATTGGGAATGGAGTTGCTTGAAAAGGTTGGACTAGCAGATAAGGCTAAGGCCTGTCCAGATAGCCTGTCAGGTGGTCAAAAACAACGTGTAGCCATCGCTCGTGGACTTGCAATGAATCCAGACATCATGCTCTTTGATGAACCAACTTCTGCCCTTGATCCTGAAATGGTTGGAGACGTACTAAACGTTATGAAAGACTTGGCTAAACAAGGCATGACCATGATTATCGTCACCCATGAGATGGGATTTGCCCGTCAGGTTGCCAACCGCGTTATCTTTACCGCAGATGGCGAGTTCCTTGAAGACGGAACACCTGATCAAATCTTTGATAACCCTCAACACCCACGTCTGAAAGATTTCTTGGACAAGGTCTTAAACGTCTAAACTCAAACTGTAAGGATTTCCTTGCAGTTTTTTCTATCTCGTATTGGATTTTTTGATTTTTCGGAAAATTATGTTAGAATTAAGTTTATGAAATGAGATTTCCTCATACCTAGCAAGACTAGGAATAAAAATAGAAATTAGGTAGCTAGATGTCATCTAAGGTTATTGTTACAATTTTCGGTGCGAGTGGAGACCTGGCTAAACGCAAGCTCTACCCTTCCCTTTTTAGACTATATAAATCCGGCAATCTTTCCGAGCACTTTGCAGTTATTGGAACTGCTCGTCGTCCTTGGAGCAAGGAATATTTTGAATCTGTTGTAGTCGAATCGATCCTTGATTTGGCAGATAGTACCGAACAGGCTCAAGAGTTCGCTAGTCACTTCTACTATCAAAGTCATGATGTCAATGATACAGAACACTACATTGCTCTACGTCAATTGCAGGCTGAACTAAATGACAAGTACCAAGCTGAACACAACAAGCTCTTCTTCTTGTCTATGGCACCTCAGTTCTTTGGAACCATTGCCAAACACCTCAAGTCTGAAAACATTGTGGATGGTAAAGGTTTTGAACGCTTAATCGTTGAAAAACCATTTGGTACAGATTACGCAAGCGCAAGCAAGTTGAATGACGAGCTCCTAGCAACATTTGACGAAGAACAAATTTTCCGTATCGACCATTATCTTGGTAAGGAAATGATTCAAAGCATCTTTGCAGTTCGCTTTGCAAACTTGATTTTTGAAAATGTGTGGAACAAGGACTTTATCGATAATGTTCAAATTACCTTTGCGGAGCGCTTGGGTGTAGAAGAACGTGGTGGCTACTATGACCAATCTGGTGCCCTCCGTGACATGGTACAGAACCACACTCTACAACTGCTTTCTCTCCTTGCTATGGACAAGCCAGCAAGCTTCACAAAGGACGAGATTCGCGCTGAGAAGATTAAGGTCTTTAAAAACCTCTATCATCCAACTGATGAAGAGCTTAAAGAACACTTTATCCGTGGTCAATACCGCTCTGGTAAGATTGATGGCATGAAATATATCTCTTATCGTAGCGAGCCAAATGTAAATCCAGAATCTACAACTGAAACCTTTGCATCTGGTGCCTTCTTTGTAAACAGCGATCGCTTCCGTGGTGTTCCTTTCTTCTTCCGTACTGGTAAACGTCTGACTGAAAAAGGAACTCATGTCAACATCGTCTTTAAACAAATGGATTCTATCTTTGGAGAACCACTTGCTCCAAACATTTTGACCATCTATATCCAACCAACAGAAGGCTTCTCTCTTAGCCTAAATGGGAAGCAGGTAGGAGAAGAATTTAACTTGGCTCCTAACTCACTTGATTACCGTACAGATGCGACCGCAACTGGTGCTTCTCCAGAACCATACGAGAAATTGATTTATGATGTCCTAAATAACAACTCAACTAACTTTAGCCACTGGGATGAAGTTGGTGCGTCATGGAAATTGATTGACCGTATCGAAGAACTTTGGGCTGAAAATGGTGCCCCACTTCATGACTATAAAGCTGGAAGCATGGGACCTCAAGCAAGCTTTGACTTACTTGAAAAATTCGGTGCCAAATGGACTTGGCAACCAGATATCGCCTATCGTCAAGATGGTCGTTTAGAAGCATGACCACCCGTCAAACGGGTGGTTTGTCCCAGGGCTATAAGCCCAAATTACCAGCCAGCGCCTAAAGACGCTGGCTTTCACTTTGTTCAAGCCTTATTGCTCTTGACTCGTCACTTGCCTCTCAAAGAGGCTTTAGTATTACTTACCACTATCCCTAAAGGGATCCTCATATTCTTTTACACTTAATTTATCTAGTGCTATATCATGCTTTACTCGTTTTCAAATTTTCATACTCGTGAAGAAATCATCCACTGGATCATTTCTTTAATCTTGAATATATTTCTTAATTGTAGCTTCATTAAGACCTACTGTACTTACATAATAACCTTCCACCCAGAAATGCCTATTCCCAAACTTGTACTTGAGATTAGCGTGTTTGTCAAACATCATGAGTGCACTTTTTCCTTTTAAATAACCCATGAAACTCGAAACACTTATCCTTGGTGGAATACTTACTAACATATGTACATGGTCTGGCATTAAGTGACCCTCGATAATTTCAACTCCTTTATAACTACACAAGCGATGAAATATTTCGCCTAAACTACTTCGATATTGATTATAGATGACTTTTCGTCTATACTTAGGGGTGAACACAATGTGATAGAACACATCCACTCTGTGTGTGATAAACTATGTGCCTTTTGTGCCATATTTTTCTCCTTTCGCTTTACAATTGGCTTGAACACCTTTATTGTATCGCGTTTGGAGTTTTTTGGGTATAACCTTCGACGCGCACCCGCATAGCGGGTGGTTTTTTTGTCTCGCACCTAACGGAGCGAGACGGACTAATAGTCACATAAATAAAAACGGGAGAACTGACGCATCAGTCCCTCCTAGACATAAACAAGTGTGCCCGTTTACTGAAGATATTAGATCATCATGCTACGCAACAAATTGTTGCCTGAAAATTCTTGAAATTTATTTTGATGCGAGTATAATAAGAATTAAATTAACATAAGGGAGGCATACGCCTATGATTGGTGACTTTCTAAAGCAACGTAGATTAGCAATGGGGTTTACTCAAGAATTTGTAGCAAATCAATTAAAACTAAGCCGACAGGCTATTTCAAATTGGGAAAATGACTCTCGTGATATCAATGTTAGAGACTTAATAGCTTATGCAAAGCTACTAGAAATATCCTTCGAAGATTTAGAAGTTAGTTTAAATCAACCAAGTGCTTTAACTAAAGAAAGCATATCTAAAATATCAGATGGCGTTGTACCCAAGCATTTTAATTTAAAATTACAAAGACAAGAGCAGACTGAAGCTACCAGCACTCAAAAGCTTCACGTCAAAATCGAAGGAGATAAAGTTATCGGCGTTCATATTCTATTATCTTGCTTATTTTTGAATAAAAACAAGTTAATAATTAGAAACTGCCCTACTGCCTTTGATTTTCTAAATATACTCTATGAATTTGGAAAGAATGAGTGGTCTGATTCTTTCACCTATGAAGATACTATCGAGGTTAGCTCTAAAAGGATGCCTACAGATATTACATCTCTCAATAAAATTAGTAGAGCTAGCATTGGTACTATAACAGCTTTGACTTATCGATATCACCATCTTTTATTTGCATTTCCTGGAGGAGACGATTTTTGTTTCAGACCTATTGACTTACACCTTGATATTCTCTCCACCGTAGCGAGCTATACCTATCAAGAAGAGAATAAAATCTTTTATTCTGAGAAGAATGACTTGCTAAATAAAAACATATCCTTAAATTGTTACGCAGATGGTAGCAAGAGTGTGGGAGCTTTTTTCAACGCTATTAGCTTGGCTTACTTTTATCCAAACGAAATTCGAATCAACGGTCTATCACCAGACCCTACTGTGTCCTATCTCATTACATTACTAGAGTCTTCAACTAATCGTACAGTGCAATATCTAACATCTGATAAAATTGTCATTTCCAAAGTGGATTCTATTGAAATTAAAGATGCAGAAATCACATTACCTCCCGATATGTCTATGCTTGTATCCTATGTCTTGCTATTCTGGGATGAGTTAGAAAATACCATTTTTGACAATGTATTTATCAGAGATATTCCTCAAAGTTACATTGACCTTTTTACAAAATTAGGACTAAATATCATTGAAGACAAACACACAATTCAGTTCAAAAAAGCATCTCAAATAGAGTCCGAGTACTTTGAATTTTTACGTTTAGGTGCTGCACCATTTATTACAAGTGATTTAGGTCCTATTCTATCAGAATTTTTAGCCTTTCACAATATATCATCCATCCTATTTGATGAAGTATTTGTTCAAAGAATCAATCATATTGCAGAATTACACAAATTGGGAATTAGAATAAAAGTTTTGAGTAACGGTGCATTAAAAACACAAGACAAACTATCAGATATTGACACAAATTTAAAAATGTATCATTTAAATGATACATGTGCAGGTATGGCTATCTTGATGGGAATCATTCAAGTTCATCTTGATAAAGCGATGCTATCAAATTTTGACACTGTTCTTCACGGATTCGGAAACATACAAAAGGTATTAAGTTCATTAGGATATAAAGGAGAGATTTATGGATAACCTACACTTTTACTCATCAAAGAAATCTACGAAATTTCTGACATATCTTCCCAAGACAACTTGTTTCTTAGGTGCATGCACTGCTCAAAATCTAGCCCTTGGAATTGACTATTTTTCCAACAGTCAAATTAAAACTTTTTCTCCTTATGATACCGTTTTTAATGCACCATCCTTACTAAAGGATTTAGAAATCATTGCATTTGAATTGAATCATCATATCTCGATAGATACAAAACAAAAAGTATTCTATGATGAAATTCGTTTTTGGAATAAGTCGGAAAGTTACGAAGTTGTTCTACATCAAAATTTAAATATTGACAATTATGTCAAAACAGCAATAACTGAATCAGATTTACTAATCGTTTCTCTCGGATCCGTTGAAATGTGGTCTAAGTCTAAACACGTAATGAACAGACTTCCAAAAAATCAGTTTTTCAACCCAGAGATTAAAAATGTTTATCTATCCTCCGACGATATTCTTAACTTTTCTAAGGAAATTATGCGAATCGTGTACCTTATCAATCCTGACATTAAGATTCAATTTTCAATCCCCTATGTACTTCTTAAAGTTTCTGAAAAATTTCAAAATCTTCATCTAGCTACAACTGAAAATTATCGGATTATCAAAGATGCTATTATGGAATTAGGGGACGACTATTACTTTCCTGAATATGAACTATTCAAATACTATGTCGAAAAAAATAATCATCCTTTCCAAGAAGATGGAAGACATCCCTCTGTCAAGCTAATTGCAGATATATCTAAACACATTGTAAAAGAAATTAACAAGGATTATCTATTAGATACACCCAACAAACCATTTGCAATCAACAAAGTCGATAGCCGAGGTAAAATAAATGGTAAAGAATACTTATAGTGACGATTTACAACGTATCTTTAAAGCTCAGACTCTCCCATCATCGCCTTTGATAAGAGAAGAAAAGAACTTATTTACTTTTTCACCCATTCAAGATGAGCTAGAGTATTTTAAAGAAAAGAAATATGGTTTATATGTAAAAGAACAAGTTTGTTTCCGAAATGTCTACCCTGCTAACTTAGTAAACCCTATCTCTACCCCATGCCAAACGTTAATTAGTTTATTTTCATTCTATGAAGAGAAATATGGACAAATTATTGAAACTTTTATTACTAAGTTTTTAAATAAATGGATTCCTTTTGATGATATTTACATTATCTGTCCCAAAATTACTGATGCTCTTGAGCAACTGTACAAAGTTACCAACCATATTATCGAAATTGATAAAGAACGTCTACGATGTGATGTTCCCTTGTCTGGAAATCACTACTACATTAAAATTTGCGTCCAATACCATAACGGTCTAGTGACTCTGGCAAATTTTGTGCTGATAAATTATCAAGGAGGACTTCAATCACAAATAGACAGTGTTCTTTTCCCTTTAAGATTAGATATGATTCGTGAACAAGCGAAATCTATTTACGAGTCGCAAAATTTTCTAGCCACCTACAATAAGTTATATAAATTTTCTAGTAGTCATGAACTGACGCATTTTTTCATCAGTCAACTAGAAGCTTTAACCATTTTATTCCCGGAAATTGGAACATTTGGCAATCATAGACACAGCTATGCCCTAAAAAAACTAGCTAGAGAAATCTTTTTGGAATGTGATATTCATAATATCTCACTAGAGGACGTCTTAAATGAGTTTTCAACGATTAAAATCGAATTGCTAAAACAGTACAAGGAATATTCTCGGAATATCAATAAAGCATTAAAGAAAGTCAAAAAGAGTAGGGATACAATGGGGGCAGATTATGCCTATCAGACATTAGGTATTCCTTATAAACTCTACAAAAATCAGATTGATCCCACTTACAAACTACCTGAGTTGCCGAGCAACTTTGCTTATTATAGAGATTCGCATAAAAACCTCTATCAAAATCCAATAGAAAGTTATAAATAATCATGGCAAAATTACTTATCTTACACCCCTATCGTGAAACTTACACCGATATTTACTCTTGTCTTTCCAAAAATCATCACTATACACTCCTGATTGATGATAGCAAAGTAGAATCATTTGAAACGAATAAACCAACCAATGTCACTCTAGTTACTACCCAACATTATCCTGAAAAGAGAAAAGAAACCTCACAAGGAATACTACAACAATCTCATTTCGATGCGATTGTTGCTTTAGATGAGTTTGATATGGTATTGGCTGCAGAATTACGAGAACAATTTCATATTAAGGGTCAATCAGTCAGTCAAGCTAAAACTTTCCGTGATAAAGACAAAATGACACAGAAAGTCAGTGAACTAGGTTTTAAAATCCCCCATTCTTGGAAAATATCATCTTATGCGGAATTGAAAAACTTTTTCAAACAACATGGAGATATTATTCTAAAACCTTTGGATGGAGCTGGTTCTGTTGACACTTTCCACTTAAAAAGTGATAACGACTTAAGTCCTTTTGATTCCGATAACTTTTGGGGAGATAAGACTGTATTGGTTCAAGAATATATTTATTCAGATGTTTATCACATAGATGGATTTGTATCGCATGGAAATATCATTTATTGTGAACCGTCCCAATATATCTTCAATCCCTTGCTAATTAAAGAAGGAATTTCAGCTGCGGGAGTTTCCTTGGATCACACTTCAAAACATTTCAAAAAACTTGTTGATTACGCCTCTGAACTGTCTAAAAAACTCTACCCAGACGGAACATTTCTTTTTCACTTAGAGGTGTTTTACGATGGACACGAAATCATTTTTTTGGAAATTGCTTCACGCATTGGTGGTGCACGGATTCGTCAAAATCTACAATATAAACTGACCTACAATTCACTTGAGCTTCTCTTGACAGCCATCTGTAATGACACCTTACCCATACTTCCAACCGTATTTCCAGTTACTGGCTGGCTCCTAACTGCCAAAAAGGAAGGAGTCATCCAACAACTCCCAGAACTAACGGAAACGATAAAAGAACAGTATTCTATCTTTGACTATATTACTTACACGCAAATTGGTAAACAGTTGCATTCTGCTTTTCACAGTGCAGATGCTGTTGTCGGTTTTTCTTGTCATGGTTCAACATTCCGAGAAACAAAAAACAATCTCTTAGGAGCTGAGACTTGGGTGTTAGAAAACACGAGGTATAAGAAATGAAATATTTTATTTATCGCTTTTCTCCTGCAAGTATTGGTATTAAAGCAAAAGAAAATTTAGGTATTATCTGTCCTAGCAGACAAGAAAAAAATTATCTTTCAGTTGGATTTTTAAAGAACCAAATTTTTTGTATAGATGATTTTAGCCAAATTAATCTACTCTTTTTTTTCAAAGATATACAGAACATAGAGGATATTTTCACACTAGATGAAGGACTCATGCATATTGTCGGTATCTTAAAATCGCTTTTTACCTCCGATAAAGAGGCTTGGAAAATCGCTTATACTTATAAAGACAAGAAAATCATGCGCACTCAGCTGAGTGAACAAATCAGTCAGCCTCAACTATTGAACCCAAATGATAGTCTTCCTAATACCTTTCTGATTAAACCTAGATGTGAAGCTTCTGGCAAAGATATTCATATTATCTCTCAAATACCAGAGTATTATACAGCTGAGAATTTTCTTTTAGAAAGTCAGGAACAATTTGATACCATGTTTACTTGTGATGGTATAGCTATTAATGGAAAAATCCAATACTTTTTTACACATGAATATATAGGAAACATCCTAGATATTAAAACAACCTTCATCAATATCGTCCGTACAAACTCTCACTATAATAATCCCCTCTTCATTCAACGATTAAAAACTGAGACCCAAAAAGTATTGGACAGTTTAGGAACTGAGAAAATACATCCTTTCCATGCAGAGTTCTTTTATAACTCCACTACAGATGAGGTAAGCTTTTGTGAAATTGGAAAGCGGTTTGGTGGAGGAAATATTCCTTTGCTTATCAAATGTGCCTTTCAAATTGATATCCTAGATACTTACTGGAACCTTATAAATAGTGTTTCTATACCAGCAGAGATTCCAACATCGCCCAGTAAAATTGCACTGACTTTAGCTATTTTTCAGAATGGCCATCATCAAGCTCCTCCAAAGCTCCCTATCCCTATCGAATTTTTTAGAGAATATCCTGAAAAGATAAACTGTCCTGCTCATTCACTAGATGATTTACGCTATCTCATCACTACTAGTGTAAAGAATGAGAAGGAATTTACACTCATAAACGAGCTACTTGAGGAATATAAGTATGAACAAAGAGAATAAAAATATCCTACTACTGATTATCAGGGGACAAACAACAAACTTGGGTAATATTATTTTTGATTATGCCAATAAACTATTAATCGCAAATCTTACCGTTCAATCCTCATTCTTTATGATGCTTTATCAGTCTAGCGAATCCATTGTTCGCTTACTATTTAATCTATTTGCAGGATATGTTGCTGATTTTAGCGATAGAAAACGTATGCTCATTCTAACAGATGTGATTGCTGCAATTGCAACTTTCTTACTATTTTTATTTTATAATCCGCAAAATATCTGGATATTGGTTGTTGTCAATATATTACTGGCTATTTTATTTAGTTTTAACGGCCCAGCTTATAAGGCTATTATAAAAGACCTTCTTTCCAGTGATGGAATCTTTACCTATAACTCTATTTCTAAAATAGTGGCTGAGATTGTTGGAGTTGGAGCACCGCTAGCTTCCGTCTTTGTTATCCATCAATTTGGATTTAGATATGGTATGCTGATTAATTCTTTCTCTTTTATTATTTCAGCTTTGTGTGAATATCGTTTTCACATTTTACATCACCATAATACTATCCAATCAAAATTTTTTACTGGATTAAGAGAAGGTTTTACCTACCTCTATGAAGACAAAACACTCCTAACCATTTTAATTTCTTCCGCCTTTCTAAATTTCTTAGATGCGATCTATTCCTTCTATCTTCCATTCACATCAACGTTTTCTCAATTTCATCAAATTTTTGCTTATATTCTCGTTTCTCAATCTATCGGAAGTATCTTAGGAGCTCTTATCATCAGTCTAAACAAGAAAAAAATTGAACCGAGATACTTTCTTCATTTCTTATTGCCAGGTGCAGTCTCCTTAATACTTATTAATCTTTTTCAATCCTCGCAAATTATCTTATTGATTCTATTTGCTCTGTTCTCTACAACTGTTTCAATGTTCAATGTGAATTTAATGTCACATCTCCAAGTTTCTATAGATTCCAATTTCTTAGGACGCATTTTTAGCATCATATTCACTATCAGTGGTATCTTTGCTCCTTTCGGAACTATGTTTGCATCATGGATTGATTTTAAAAATTGGCAAATATTTCAATATATAGGTATTGTTCAACTGCTGATTTATATAATCAGTTTACTAGCACTTAATAAGAGTTCCAAAAAAAGTTAAATCATTCAGCTACACAGCACAAAATTAGGAAGATTATTCAATTCAAAATTGAAAATCTTTTTGAAATAAGCTATAATAAATTTAAGTAGTGATAGGAGATAGGATAGTGCCTACAATCAGTTTAACGCGTGATATAAATCTAACAAACGAAGATGCTTTAAAGATTTTCAACCATCAATCATCTGAAAAATTACAAGAAATATTGAAATCTATTGAATCACAAGATGCCTCCACTCTAACGGAAAATAAATTCATTTCAAAATATTTATAACTCATCGCTCTTACAATAAAAAATATCCTGCAAGTTTGTGCCTTGCAGGATTTTCTTTATCATCAAATTAAGCCTTCCAAGAGACCCTTCATAAAGTTTTCTGAGTTAAACTCTCCAATATCATCGATTTTTTCACCAAAACCAATCAATTTTACAGGAATATTGAGTTCTTCACGGATGGCTAGAACAACACCACCTCGAGCAGTTCCATCAATCTTAGTCAAGACAATTCCTGTCAAAGGGGTAATTTTTGAAAATTCTTTGGCCTGTACAAGAGCGTTTTGACCTGTTGAAGCATCTAATGCTAGGAAGGTTTCATGGGGGGCTTCTGGCACAACACGTTTGATGATACGACCAATCTTTTCCAACTCAGCCATAAGGTTATCCTTATTTTGCAGACGACCAGCGGTATCAATCATGAGAATATCGATACCTTCAGACACGGCATGTTCCATGCCATCAAATACGACACTAGCTGGGTCAGCTTTCTCAGGTCCAGTCACTACTGGAACATCTACTCGTCGACCCCATTCAGCTAGCTGGGCTACCGCCCCTGCACGGAAGGTATCTGCCGCAACCAGCATGACCTTCTTGCCAGCTTGTTTGTAGCGATGGGCTAGTTTCCCGATAGAAGTTGTTTTCCCGACACCATTAACACCGACAAAGAGCATGACTGTCAAGCCATCTTGGAAGTGGATACTTTCATCATAGTTTCCATCCTTTTCATAAAGCTCAACCAATTTCTCAATGATGACACGACGAAGTGCATCAGGTTTCTTGGCGTTTTCAAGCTTGGCTTCGTAACGAAGCTCCTCTGTTAAGTTAGAAGCGACTTGGACACCAACGTCACTCATGATCAGCAGTTCTTCCAGTTCCTCGAAAAATTCTTCGTCAACAGAGCGAAAGTTAGCAAAGAAGGCATTCAAGCGAGCTCCGAAGCCCGTACGAGTTTTCTTAAGACTACGGTCATATTTCTCCTGAACAGTTTCTATGAACTCAGGATTCTCTTCCTCTGGGACTTCTTCTTGAGAAACCTCTACAACTGGCTCTGAATCCGTACTTTCTTCAACTGTGTCTTGGATTTTCTCTTCTTGGAGCTCAGCTTGTTCAACAATTTCAACCTCTGCTTCTTCTTGAGGAACTTCCTCAGCTTCTGTAAGAGAAGATTCAACATCTTCAGATAAATCAAGATTTTCCAGAGCTTCTTTTACAACTTCTTCGATTTTAGGTTCTTCTTTTTTTCCGAATAGACGGTCAAATAATCCCATATCTTAGTTCTCCTTTAGCACATATTCTTCGATAGCCCAGGCGACAGCTTCTTCATCATTGGTCATTGGAGTCACCACATTTGCAACCGCCTTGACTTCAGGAACAGCGTTTTGCATGGCAACACCGAGCCCTGCCCACTCAATCATAGAAAGGTCATTGGCCTCGTCACCACAAGCCATGACTTGGCTTTGGTCGATTCCAAGATGGCTGATTAGTTTTGCCAAGCCTGTTGCTTTATGAACATTCTTTGGTGACCACTCTAGCAACATTTCACGTGATTTAAAGATTTCATATCGGTCAAACAATTCTGGAGCAATCTTCTGAATGGCTGCATCCAAGGGTTCTTGAGCGAAGGCAGTCACACATTTATTGTAAGTCGTTTGACTAGATAGGTCTTCAAAGTCAACTGGAACAAAAGTCAAAGCTGGATTAAATTTGGCATAAAGACTTTCTTGGTCCGATTGGATTTGATAAACAGTTCCTTCTGAGATGGCATCAAGAGGCAGTGATAATTTCTCTGTTTCCTCATACAAGCGTGCCACATCATCATATGAAAAGACTGTCTTATCAAGGATTTCACCTGTATTTTTCTGAACCAAACCACCATTAAATGTAATCGTATACTCATCTTCGTGGTCGTTAGTCCCTAGCTCATGGAGAAAGAAATCCATAGCTTTTAAAGGACGACCAGTTGTCAATACGACCTTGATACCACGATCACGCGCAGCTTTCAAGGTTGCCTTGGTACGATCCGTCAGCCTTTTATCAGTAGTCAGCAAGGTCCCGTCCAAGTCCAATGCGATCAATTTTATATCTGCCATTATAAGCCCTCCATATAAGCTATAACCGACTGGTCCTTATGGTGACCAATCACTGTCTCTGCTAATTCTAAAATTTCAGGTCGTGCATTTTCAGGAGCTACAGGATGTCCTACAACCTGCATCATATGCAAGTCATTTAGATTGTCTCCAAAAGCCAGAACCTGATCCATTGTGATACCAAGTTTTTTAGCCAATTCAACAATGGCCACTCCCTTATCGACATAGTCCAGAACAATATCAATGGATTCAAAGCCAGTTGTCATAGCCTTAACACCAGGAACATGTTCATTAACCCAAGCTTCCCCAGCTTCCAGAGTTTCTTCTGTGAAGTTGGTTGTAAATTTGAAAATGTCATCTGTGATATCTTCCAGACTGGCTACTTTTTGGATATTTTCATTATAATGCTGGCTCTCTTTCAAATAGGTTGCATCAACCGTATCTAGCACATAAGAACCCTTCTTACCCGTCAAGAGCAGTTTATTGACATCTACATAAGGTGAAGTTTTTAGCTTTTCAAAAGTTGCCAGATAAAAGTCACGAGACATGGTCGCTTCATACAAATCCTGACCTTGATACTCTACCAAACTACCATTTTCCGCGATGAAAATAATGTCATCACGAACTTCAGCAAATAATTTTTCTAGAGATAGGAATCCGCGCCCCGAAGCCACCGCAAAGTAAATCCCTTTTTCCTTATAGGAGGCCAAGAGAGACTTGAGGCGGTCCATATCAAAGCGTCCATTCCCATCTAGGAAGGTTCCGTCCATATCCGTTGCTACTAGTTTAATTGTCATCCTTCAATACTTTCTAAATCTTTTAACTTAACCGAAACAATTTTTGAGACACCTGATTCTTGCATGGTCACTCCATAGATGGAATCAGCCGCCGCCATGGTTCCCTTACGGTGGGTTACGACGATAAACTGGCTGTCCTTGTCAAATCGATTGAGGTAATCCCCAAAACGTTTAACATTAGCTTCATCCAGTGCAGCTTCCACCTCATCCAAGATAACAAATGGGATGGTCTTGACACGGATAATTGAGAAGAGCAAGGCAAGAGCCGATAGGGCTTTTTCACCACCACTCATAAGGTTAAGCGACTGGATTTTCTTACCTGGAGGTTGAACAGAAATCTCAACCCCAGCTGTCAGCAAGTCTCCCTCAGTCAAAATGAGGTCCGCCTGACCTCCACCAAACATCTGCTTGAAGGTCACTTTAAAGGACTCACGAATAGCTTCAAAGGTGGATTTAAAGCGTTCCTTGACCTCATCATTCATCTCTGTAATGGTCTCAAGGAGCAGATTTTTCGCTGACAAAATATCATCTCGTTGGCTATTTAGGAAATCCAGACGATTGTGAACTTCTTCGTACTGTTCAATAGCATCCAAATTGACAGGACCCAGCGAGCGAATAGCCTTCTCTAAATCCTGCACCTCTTGCTCTGCCAGATTGAGATTTTCCAACTCATGTGCTTTTTCTAGAGCCTCAGTATAGCTAATCTGGTACTGGTCTGTTAATTGACTTTGTAAATGGCGCAAGCGCTCGCTGACCTTCTCTTTCTTAGCTTCAGCACGTGTTTGCTTGCGAATCCACTCTTCATTCTGCTGGCGGGCCTGGTCCAAATGACTGGAAATATCATCCAGCTGACCTTCAATATCATCCAATTCAAACTGCTTGCGAATCAAACCTTGTTGAAGACTTGTTTTCTGAGTTTTGGCCTCTTCCGCCTGTTGACTGAGCAATTCTGTATCAACCTTCTCAAGATTATCAACCTTTTCTTGAAGAAGGCGCTGGATTTCTTCTTGCTCAAGATCAAGATTACTTAGTTCCTTACCTAAGCGTTCAATATCAGTAACTTCGTAACGTTTTTGCCCTTGCAGTTCTGTCTTAAGCAGGCGAGCTTGCGCTAGCTCTTCCTGCAAGTTTTGATAGCGTTCTTGGATGGCGTTTTTGTTGGACTTAATCTCTTCAATCTCAGCTTCCAGATTTCGCTTGTCACTGGCTATTGTAGCAAGACGCTCTTGGCATTTTTCCTTGTCTGCTTGCCAATCTCCGTCAGAAAGACGATCTAATTCCTCTTCTTGGAGCTTCCAAAGAGTTTCTAGCTCTTCAACTTGCTGACTGGTCTGCTGATAAGCGAGGGACAAGGCTTGCTCCTGGATACGAGCCTGTTCTCCTTGAGATTTGATGGCTTCTAATGATTCGGTCAAGCTAGCTATATGGTCTTGCAAGGTCTTCAAACTCACCTCTTCTGAACTTAAGCTTGCTTCTTCTTCAGCAATTTCTTTTTGTAATTGCTCCAGTTCTGGCTTGATGAAAATGCTGTTATTCTGGCGATTAGCTCCACCTGCATAGGAACCACCTGTACGCAGTTCTGTCCCATCCAGTGTTACCATACGGACCTGGTAACGAACTTGTCGAGCAGCTGCACGCGCGTGTTCTACGGTATCAAAAATCGCTGTCGTAGCTAGCAAGTTCTTGAAAATAGCTTCCAGTCTAGTATCGAATGTCACCAACTCATCTGCCATGCCCAGAAATCCTGGACTTGCAACGATAGCATCTTGATTCTGGCTAGAAATCGTACGAGCCTTAATCGTTGTCAAAGGAAGGAAGGTTGCACGACCAGATCTGTTCCGTTTGAGGAAATCAATTGCCTTTGTTGCCGACTCTTCATCTTCTACGATGATATGCTGGCTACTTGCCCCTAAGGCAATCTCCAGGGCAGTTTGATAATGCACATCAAAAGTCAGGTGCTCACTGACTGCCCCAATAATCCCACCAAGGCGATCTTTTTCTTGGAGAACACTCTTGACACCCGCATAAAAGTTACTATGATTTCTCAGGATATTTTCCAAACTCTGAGCTCTGGCCTGCTTATTTTTGAGACTATCCAGACGGTCAAAGAGTTGACTTTGTTGAGCTTGATAGGAAGTTTTCTGCTCCTCTTGTTCCTTGGCAATAGCTTGGTAGTCAGCCAATAATTTCTGAACTTGCTCCTTGGCAGTTTCAAAATCATTCCTTTGCTGACTTGCCTTTTCTTTAGCTGTAGCCAGCTGTTCTTTCAGCTTTTCTAGTTGATCTGCTTGTTTTTGAGAAAGCTGACGACTATTTTCCAACTCGTTTTCGATGCGGGTCAGTTGGTTTGAAACATCGGCTTCTTCCTGTAAAAGCGCCACAAAGCGTTCACGTAATAGCTCAATCATCTGATCAGGATCATCTGAAAAAGCCAGCAATTCAGCTTCTAAACGATTGAGTTTTTGATTATTTTGGACTAGATTTTCCTCTAAGAGAGCTAAAGAGCTTTCCTTATCAGATTTTTCTTTGCTAAGAGCATTTCTCTTATCCTCCAAAGTAGCCAAACGGGCTTGTGCTTCCTGTTGATTCAGGGCTACTTGCTCAGATTCCAGTTTCGATAGGGCTAATTTTCTCTCTAAATCACTAATCAGACTGGTCAAATCCATCAAACTGCCTTGGTCTTTGGCCATTTCAGCCTGTAAATCTTGGCGTTGCTTTTTAAGAGTTTGGTTTTCTTCTTCTAATTTTTCACGCTTTTGGTAGTAACTCGTCAAGAGTTCCTGAACCTGTGCCAACTCTTCTTCTGTTGACTCTAGTTCAGCCTTATTTTCCTTGATTTGAGCAACCAGCACGTCTAAATAAATAGCCTTGCGTTGACCTTCCAAATCTAGAAACTTACGGGCATTTTCAGCTTGCTTCTCAAGAGGCTTGATTTGATTATCCAACTCGTAAATAATATCCTCTAAGCGGTCTAGATTATCCTGAGTTTGTTGTAGTTTACTCTCTGTCTCTTTTCTGCGAGTCTTGTATTTCAAAACACCTGCAGCTTCTTCGAAAATGGCACGACGTTCCTCAGGCTTGGAGTTGAAAATCTCCTCAACCTTCCCTTGGGAAATGATGGAAAAGGAATCTCGGCCTAAACCTGTATCCAAGAAGAGGTCATGAATATCACGAAGACGGACTTTCTTGCCGTCAATCTTGTATTCGCTATCTCCACTACGATAGATATGGCGTTCCACCCTGATTTCTTGACCAGCATCCTTGATAAATCCGTCATGATTATCCAGAGTCACAACTACAGAAGCATAATTGAGCGGTTTGCGACTTTCAGTTCCAGCAAAGATGACATCCGGCATCTTGCCCCCACGGAGACTCTTAACACTTGACTCCCCCAAGGCCCAACGCAGACTTTCTGTAATATTGGACTTTCCAGATCCATTGGGTCCAACGACTGCCGTCACACCTTGGTCAAATACGACCTTGGTCTTATCAGCAAAAGACTTGAATCCCTGAATTTCGATTTCCTTTAAATACATGAATCCAGCCCTTTCTCAACGGCATTTTTGGCAGCTTCCTGCTCTGCTAATTTCTTAGAACGACCTTGACCTTGACCAATACTCTTACCTTCAACAAGAACTTCTACATCAAAGACCTTATCGTGGGCAGGACCCGTTTCAGAAATTACCTGATAACGAATAGCCACATCCCCATTGACCTGAAGTAACTCTTGGAGATGGGTTTTGTAGTCTGTAATCATCTCAAATTCTCCTGCTTCAACCTTAGGAATCATGACTTGATAGATAAATTCCTTGACCTTGGCCACATCCTTGTCCAAAAGGAGGGCACCAAGAAAGGCTTCAAAGGCATCACCAAGAATGGTGTCACGATTGCGACCACCAGATTTTTCTTCCCCTTTACCCAACTTGATAAACTGATCAAACTGGCAATCACGCGCAAAACCAGCCAAACTCTCCTCGCGGACAATCATGGCACGGAGTTTAGACAAGTCACCCTCAGGCTTTTTAGGATATTTTTTATACAGATATTCTGAAATCAATAACTGTAGAACAGCGTCTCCTAAAAATTCCAAGCGTTCATTGTGTGAAATTTTTAAGAGGCGGTGCTCATTGGCATAACTCGTATGAGTAAAGGCAGTCTCCAGTAAATTTTTGTCTGCAAATTCGATTGCAAAATGGTTCTTTAGTACAGTTTGTAATTCTTTCATACCAACCTCTTTCTAACTGATAACAGTCCTTTTTATTATATCAAAAAAAGCCCCCTGAGTCACTTTAAAACGGGACTGGAGGAGATTTGGGCATTCTATAAAATATGATTTTCAGTTTTATACTCAATGAAAATCAAAGAGCAAACTAGGAGGCTAGCCGCAGGTTGCTCAAAACAGTGTTTTGAGGTTGTGGATAGAACTGACGAAGTCAGTAACCATACCTACGGTAAGGCGACGCTGACGTGGTTTGAAGAGATTTTCGAAGAGTATTAGGGGCAAATTTGAGGCAGGATAAATAAAAAGCCCTATTAAAGGCTTTTTAGGATGTTTACATCCACCCTGAGGGAATCGAACCCCCATCTCAAGAACCGGAATCTTACGTGATATCCATTACACTAAGGGTGGAAACTTGTTTTATTATAACAGAAATTTGCTCTAATAACAAGTTTTTTTCTAGACGAATAGCCCGTCTTAGTGGGAAGCATCCCCATTCCAGATGGAGTTTTTCACGATCACATAATCAACGTGTTTAAGGTCAGCAACCTGACGTCCACCTGCATAAGAAATAGCACTTTGAAGGTCTTGTTCCATCTCAGTTAAAGTGTCTTGCAGATGACCTTTAGCAGGAAGTAAGATACGTTTGCCTTCCACATTTTTGTAAGCACCTTTTTGATATTGTGAGGCTGAACCATAATATTCTTTGAACTGTTCACCATCAACTTCAATCGTTTTCCCTGGACTTTCGATGTGTCCTGCAAAGAGAGAACCAATCATAACCATGCTGGCACCGAAACGGATAGACTTGGCAATATCGCCGTGAGTACGAATTCCTCCATCTGCAATGATTGGTTTACGTGCAGCCTTGGCACACCAACGGAGAGCAGCCAACTGCCAACCACCTGTACCAAAACCAGTCTTGACCTTGGTGATACAAACCTTACCAGGACCGATTCCAACCTTAGTAGCATCCGCACCAGCATTTTCCAATTCACGCACAGCTTCTGGTGTTCCCACATTTCCAGCAATAACAAAAGTATCTGGCAATTCTTTCTTGATGTGTTGAATCATAGAAATCACGCTATCTGCATGACCATGAGCGATGTCAATCGTGATGTATTCTGGAGCATCAGCCTTGAGCTGGCTAACGAAATCATACTCATAGTCCTTAACACCGACAGAGATAGAAGCAATGAGCCCTTGCTCATGCATGCGCTTAATAAAAGGAATACGTCCTGCCTCATCAAAACGGTGCATAATGTAGAAGTAACCCCCTTTAGCTAGTTGCTCTGCTACATTTTCATCCAAAATCGTCTGCATATTAGCTGGTACAACAGGTAGTTTAAAGGTGTGATTTCCTAAAGTGACACTTGTATCTGCTTCTGCACGGCTTTTAATGACACATTTATTTGGGATCAATTGAATATCTTCGTAATCAAAAATTGGAAATTCATTTAACATATCGATGTCTCGTTTCTTTTGTAATGACCTACCTATGCTCTCGCATCACTACGTCTTTTCCGACGTTTCCTTAATTTATTATAAACTAAAGTACAGTTTTTGTCAAATAACGTTATAAATTAAAAAATATAGTTCGGATTTTATTGTATAAATAACAAAAGAAAGAGGAGAGATTATTTTCTCCCCATTTCTTTAGTAATATTCCTTTTAAAAGTTTCTTCAGAGTTTTCCATCATTTCACAAAATTCACGATAGGATGAAGAGTTCTGAGGAATTTGAATAGACCATTTCTTCAACAAAGCTCCGTACCCTGCTAGCTTTCCTATCTCATTATCAATCGCCTTTTTCTCACTCGGGAAAATAAGACCAGCCTTCTCAGCTTTTAAAATATAAGAATAGGAAATCAGTTGGAACAAGTCCTCACGGTTTATTCCTTTTTCAGTATCTTCAAGATTTTTATATTTAGCGTCTAACACAATTTTTAAATCTCTATTATAGAAATCTGGATAAACTTTTCGTTCTCGAATAGAAAACACTGAAATCCCATCCGTCTTATCCTTATTTCGTGGATGGATGAAATCTTTTGGCAACAAGGTGTAAACATACTCTTCCCAAAGCCAGGCAACATCAAAAAGAATACCATGAATTTTTTGATCTTGATACCCTAAACCGTGCTTTTCTTGGTTTAGGATCAGCAGACAAAGTTCTTGTAACTTTCTGTACTCGTGAAAATATGCATGACGTATAGGTTTAGATTTATTTCCCCGAATAATCTTCGCACGATCAGCTAGTTTATAGGCAGGGGTTACACGAGTAATTTCAGCTATTGTTTCACGATCACTATCGAGCATAACTCCGAAGCTTTTTTGAGTCTTTATGTACTCAATTGTATGCCGAATTAACTGCATGATAGGATTATCATAGGTGAACTCCCTAGTGGTATAGGCAATATTTCCTATAAAAGGAAGGTTTTTCTTGAGATGATTTCCTACATCAACTACTCCTTTTACATGACTATCGTTATGGAAAAATCTCTGATATTCCTTATAAAGACCTTTTCTGAGAGCAGTTTGCAAATACTTAGGAAAGAGGTAAATCAAAAGCTGATAGAGTTTATCCTCTGGAGATAGACCAACATCCAAACTAGTCAGATTGATATGAAGAACCTTTTGTAAGAGATAATGCAAAAAATAGTCATCACCTTTAACCGAAAAACGAGAAGATATCGTTAATCTCTCCTGACCGTAGCCCAGAAAACCAATCACATTACCTGTTTTAATTTCCTGATTAACTGTTTCAAAGATTTTTTGGTCCTTCTCTAAGTCAGGAGAATTCTTCAAATCACTTGGAAAAACGAAAATACCATTATTTTGAGAAAGATTCGCTAAGGTTCTATCTAGAAGTACTTGACTTAGTTTGGGATAAGAAGTGACAAGCTCTTCTTTAGTAATTTTATACTGATTATCAGTTATCCGCATCATCACTCTCAACGCTTTCATCGTCACTCTTATCTGACTGACTTGCTTCCTCACTAGTTGTTTTGTTAAATGCTTTTTTCAATGTTTCAAGGGTTTCATCTTCCTTATAAAAACCACGCAAGTAGTCTTCCAAAAGCGGTTCGAGATAATCAGACCAGAGTAATTCATAGTCAAAGTCTACATCCTTCAACTTAAGGAAATAACTTGGCCCTATATGGTAATGACTGTTTAATTCCTGAACGTTTTCAATAGCAGCATTCAAATTTCTAAGACGAAGTTTTGCTTCTTCCGCACCGTCTTTGAGTTCTTCATCTAGCATTCCTAACTGACTTTCAGCTGTTATTTCTACAAAACGAAAGCGACGACGCATAGCAAAATCAAAGGTATCCACCGAACGGTCAATGTCGTTCATGGTCCCTATAATATAGACATTCTCAGGAATATAAAACTTGTCATCACTTTCGTGTAGATTGGCATATTGGGTAGAAACACTTCCCTTTTCACCACGATAGCTAGGATCAATTGAGAAAAAGAGTTCTCCAAAAATCTTAGAAATCTCACCACGGTTGATTTCATCGATGATGAAGACGAAGTTTTTAATACTTGATATTACATCTGCTTCTTTAAAAGTTTTTAATGCAAACCTTTCTTTCAAGACTTTTAGGACTGTTTTTCCGCCACTCTTATAATATCTTTGTTTATCATAATTCTTATTTTTATATAATTCATAAACATAATGTCGAGGCAATGTCCATCCAGATACTCCACTATCATAATTGACAGATAAATTTTGCCTGCTATTAACTGACAAGTAAGATGTCTTTGTTAAATACTCCTTCTCTTCAGTGGTATTTATAAACTCCAAATAAGATTCCCAGGCTTCCTCAAAATTATCCTGACCGCCTGTCTTTTGCGCTAATTTAGCTCTTTCGCAAAAATTCTTAAAAATTCCACCCTGCAATCCGAAGTTTATCTGCCCATCATCACCTGGAAGCGGTCGCAACCCCTCTACAAAATCCGTATAGTCATAGGATGGATGAAACTGTACAAAGCCAATTTGATCTTCGGTGCCATCTGTCAATTTTTTGGCAATTTCTTTCGCAAGGTAAGTTTTTCCCGTCCCCGGTGCACCACGGAGGATGAGGTTTTTGGATGAAAGTAAAATATTTTTATACTCGTTGATATTTTCTGATGCGTTTTCCTCGTTTTGAACATCTGTAATCTTATCTTTTTCAATATTAAAATCCATATATAACTCATCAAGACTTGAATATGTTAATAAAGATACTGTTGTAAAGTTCCATTTCTTAGTTTCAAGAGAATTTAATTGGAAATCACCAAATTTACTAATCGGAATGATTTTAAATCGTCTTGGATACCCTTCGAACTCACTATTTTCAACATATTGATAAGGACCAATTATTTTAGCCAAAAAAGAAGCCCGTAGATTCTTCCTAGGAACTACTACTAAATCTCCTATACTGACTCCATTTTGAAGGAGTGCTACTTGATTCTCTTGTTTTCTAGGTCTTTCTTCCCCATTATAAGGATAATTTTTTTCTTCTATATTATCAAATCCGATATATAGAACATTATCCTTAAAAGATTTCTTATGCAATTTTATGTTATTGGTTCCACCAACTGAAATTTTCCAGACTCTTATATTCGACATAAATTCCTCCATTTTCACATTAACATATAATACCTTTTTACATAATAACACTATTAAAGAAGCAAAGCAAGAAATTAAATAAAAAGCCCAGCGTTAGGAGCTTCAATGTCTCTTAGCACTAGACTTCTTTTTCTCTTAATAATACTCGCCCTGACGGTAGTCCCATGAGTTAAAGGTGTCTGACAGGTGCATCATGATCTTATCAATGTCAAGCCCTTTACGGATAACCACTGGCGCTGGTGATGTTGAACGAGCTCCTCCTTGTTCTGGGATGAGTTTGCCGTCTTTATCAACCATAGAGACCATCACGCCTTGCTCATAGCGAGTTTCAATCGTTTTGTCAGGTTGGATAGATGCCACATAGTCGTCTGCCTCGATAACAAGGTCAACTGCCCCTTCGATACGTTTTCCGATTCCTTCCACCTTACCTCTATTTCCTTTTCCAGATGGGTTTGCAGATGAGGCATAGACCATTTTACCTTCTTCCCAAAGTTTGGCAGCCAATTGTTCACCAGCTTTCCCAAACTTGATAACGAAACAGCTAGTACCACGCACGTCAGTCATGAGTTCTTCACGGCCATCCCCGTATGCTTTGAGTTTTTCAAAAGCTTCTGGTTTCCAAGGAAGAATACAACCAAGAAGAATATCTTCATCCCAATGTTTTTGGTAGAAGGCTTCAATTTCTGTGTTAAGTTGTGCTAAAGCACGAAGCTCATCCATGCTACCGCAGAGAACAACACCTGGTTTGTTACGGTTACGTTCTTTAGCTTCAAACTTACGTTCAAGACCAGCCTTGTCACTAGTCATGATGATATAACCAACTTTTGTAGGGCAAACGATACATCCGCCCTCACCTTTTAAAATATCATAGCCTTCTTGTGAAAGTGTTCCGTTCCATTGAATGTGTTTTGTCATAGTTCTATTTCCTTTTCTATTTTTCTTCTAATTCTGCCAGTAGGCTGGTCGTTGTTTTTCATAAGCAGCAATCAAATCTTCATACTGCAAGGTAATACCGATATCATCCAAACCATTTAAGAGCTTGTGTTTCCATTCGCTATCGATTTCGAAAGTGAATTCTCCAACTGGTGAGATGATTTTTTGTTGTTCCAAGTCCACAGTTACCTGGTCACTTGGTTTTAGCTGAGCTAGTTTCTCTCTAACCTCTCTAGGCTGAACGATTGGCAACATGCCATTATTGAGTTCATTATTGTAATGAATGTCACCGAAAGATCCTGCAATCACGACTTTAAAACCATAGTCAGCTAGAGCCCAAGCTGCGTGTTCTCTGGACGATCCTGCCCCAAAATTATCCCCTGAAATGAGAATACTGGCTTTGCGATATTCAGGTCTGTTAAAGACAAAGTCTGGATCCTCAGTATACTTATCGTCCAGATAACGCCAAGCATACATAAGGTACTTACCAAAGCCTTTTTTATCAATTAACTTGAGAAACTGCTTGGGTAGAATTTGGTCAGTGTCGATGTTATCATTCATGAGAGGAACGGTCGTTCCCGTATAAACTGTAAATTTCTCCATATCCTCTCCTTACTGGGCTTCTGGCATTTGTCGAACATCTACGAAACGCCCTGCAATAGCTGCCGCAGCTGCCATAGCTGGACTACAGAGATGAGTCTTAGCGCCAAAGCCTTGTCTGTCTTCAAAGTTTCGATTGCTGGTTGAGGCGCAGTGAACGCCATCTGGAACCTTGTCTGGATTCATTCCTAGACACATAGAACAACCTGGGTCTCTCCACTCAAAACCAGCATCCAGAAAGACCTTGTCCAAGCCCAACTTCTCAGCAGCTCGTTTGACAGGACGAGAGCCCGGAACTACGATAGCCGTTAAGTTGGGAGCAATTTTCTTTCCTTTGACAAATCGCGCAGCCAGTTGCAAGTCGCTGAGACGAGCATTGGTACAAGAACCGATAAAGATATAGCCTAGTTCAATATCAGCTGGCTTTTGACCAGGCTCCAAGTTCATGTAATTGTAGGCTCGTTCATCGTTCATATCCTTAATTTCTGGGAAACTACTGTCAAAGTCAACCCCCATAGCAGGATTGGTTCCCCAGGTCACCATTGGAGCCAAGTCTGAGACATCCATCTGGATAACCTTATCGTAAACGGCATCATCATCACTGACAAGGGTTTTCCAATCCGCCACAGCCTCTTCGAAGTCCTCTGGAATACACTCACGTCCCTTAAGATAATCATAGGTGGTTTGGTCCGGATTCATGATTCCCATCTTGGATCCAAACTCGATGGACATATTGCAGATGGTCATTCGCTCTTCCATGCTCAGTGCATCAATAGCTTGACCTCGATATTCCACCACGTAGCCGACACCACAGGCAACGCCGTACTTGGCAATCAAGGCTAAAATGAAGTCCTTGGAATAAACTCCCTTTTGAGGAACTCCTGTGAATTCCACCAACATTTTCTTGGGTTTGACCTGCCAGAGGGTCTGTGTCGCAAAGACATGTTCGACCTCACTAGTTCCAATTCCAAAGGCGATCGCTCCGAAAGCTCCGTGGGTTGCCGTATGGCTGTCTCCACAGACAATAAATTTTCCTGGTTGGGTCCGTCCTGTCTCTGGCCCCACCATGTGCACAATTCCCTGTTTTTCAGAACCGTGGGCCGCATGTTCAATTCCAAACTCTTCAACATTTTCAGCCAGCTTATCAATTTGAGCTTTAGAAATCACATCTCGAATATCGTAGATATTAACCGTTGGGACATTGTGGTCAAAGGTTCCAAATGTCAAGTCTGGTCGTCTCAATCTACGCCCTGCGTCTCGTAATCCTTGAAAAGCCTGAGGACTGGTCACTTCGTGGATATAGTGCTGGTCCACATACATGAGTTGGGGCTGCCCCTCTTCTCCTGTGATGACATGACGGTCCCATAATTTATCAAAAATCGATTTCCCTGCCATTCATTACCTCCAAATAACATATAAGGCTACTAGTGTGGTCACCATCCCGAGAAACCAAACCGTTTTAAAATACCATTTTCGAGTCTTGTGGTGAAAAGCGATTCCTGCTAGCCAGGCACCAAAACCACCACAAGTAAAGGCTAAAATGAGTAAGATTTTCTCTGGGATGCGCCAAGCTCTTCTCCTCGCCTTGGATTTGTCAACGCCATAAATCAAGAAAATCATGACATTCCAAATCAAGAGGGCTAGAGTAATTTTTTCGTCTAACTTCATAACCTTGCAATAATAGCTTCCGTCATTTCCTTGGTCGAAGCCTGTCCTCCTAAATCTCTCGTTAAAATTCCAGATGCTAAACTTGCCTCAACAGCACGTTCAATGCGCTCCGCATCCTCATAACGTCCAAAACTATCTCTCAACATCATGGCCACTGATAAAATCATGGAGATAGGATTAGCAATTCCTTGACCTGCAATATCAGGCGCTGAACCGTGAATGGGTTCATAGAGACTTGGTCCATTTTCAGAATGACTGGCTGATGGCATAACTCCAAGTGTGCCAGATAGAACGCTTGATTCATCCGAGAGAATATCTCCGAAAAGATTTTCTGTCACGATGACATCAAACTTGGCAGGATTGGTAATCATAAGCATAGCAGCTGAGTCCACCAACTGGTGTTCCAAGGTGACATCTGGGAAATCCTGTGCGACATCCTCAGCCACTTTTCTCCAGAGTTTTGAGGTCGCTAGAACATTTTGCTTATCGATACTAGTAAGGATTTTTCTGCGATTTCTTGCAATTTCAAAGGCTTTGCGAATAATCCGCTCCACTTCCTCATAGCTATAGTCGTTGATATCACGCGCTTTGCGCTCTTCAAGGATATGATCTCCAAAGTAAATCCCGCCAGTCAACTCACGCACCACAACAAAGTCTACACCAGCAATTCGTTCTGGTTTGAGTGGTGACAAATGCTTGAGACTGTCAAAGATTTTTACAGGGCGAATATTAGCGTAAAGATTGAGTTCCTTACGGAGAGCCAGCAAGCCTTGTTCAGGCCGAACCGCTGCTCCATCATACTGAGGACTACCGATAGCCGCTAGGAGAATGGCATCTGCTTCACGACATACCTTGAGGGTTTCATCAGGTAAGGGATGCCCCGTAGCATCAATACCTGCACCTCCGAAGAGTCGTCTGTCAATCTCATAGTCAAAACCTGTTTTTTCAGCTAGGGCCTCCAGAACCTCTAAACCAGCCTCCATGATTTCTGGACCGATTCCGTCCCCTGCTAGAGCTACTATTTTCTTTGTCATAGCCTTCTCCTTTACACACTAGGCATATCGCGGTAAGAAACGCTGCGTCCCATCTCACCAGCATTCTCTTTTTGAACAAAGGTATTAGCATTGATGTAGGCAATAGCCGAAGCCTTCAACACATCAAAGTCAAGACCTGCTGCATTAAAGATGGTTTCTGTATCTCTGTTTTCAACAGTAACCAAGACCCGAGCCTGGGCATCGATTCCATCTGTCACCGCATCAATGGTATAGGATACCAAGCGAACAGATTGATTGAAGAATTTGTCGATAGCGTTAAAGATTGCTTCAACAGAACCTTGCCCTGTCGCATTAAACTCGACCTTCTCACCATCCATATTAGCTAGGCTAACGAGCGCTTCGATGTCATTATCCGCATGAGTTTGAAGTTGTAAATCATCAAAGTGGAAGCCTTCTGGATTTTCAACCATGGTTCCAGCTACCAAAGCTCGAATATCTGCATCTGTGATTTCTTGTTTCTTATCGGCCAGTGCCTTGAACTTAGCGAAGAGTGGTTTGATGTCCTCTTCTGTAAAGTCTAGGGCCAATTCTATTAGTTTCTCGACAAAGGCATGGCGACCAGACAATTTTCCAAGTGGGAGGCTATTACTCTTAACACCGACCAATTCAGGGGTGATAATCTCATAAGTAAGAGGATTTTTAAGGACTCCGTCTTGGTGAATACCAGATTCGTGAGAAAAGGCATTACCACCAACCACAGCCTTGTTTTTAGGAACTGGAATACCAGAGAAGCGAGAAACCATTTCTGACGTATTGATGGTTTCATTTAAGACAATACTAGTTTCTGCTTGATAGTAATCTTGGCGAATATTAAGAGCCACTGCAATTTCTTCCAAAGCAGCATTTCCAGCTCGCTCACCAATACCGTTGATAGTCCCTTCGACTCGTCCTGCCCCATTCTTAACGGCAGCAAGGCTATTAGCCACTGCCATTCCGAGATCATCATGACAGTGAGGCGAATAGATGATCTGACGATCCGTCTTGACATTCTCAATCAGGTATTTGAAGATAGCACCATATTCCTCTGGTGTGGTAAAACCTACCGTGTCAGGGATATTGATATAAGTCGCCCCTGCATCGACCGCTGTTTGAACAACTTGCAAGAGGAAATCCAACTCTGTTCTGGTCGCATCTTCAGGAGAGAATTCGACAACCTCAAACTTAGAACGGGCATAAGAAACATGCTCCTTAATAGCTTCTAGAATCTCTTCCTTGCTCTTATTGAGCTTATACTTTCGGTGAATCGGACTGGTAGCGATAAAGACGTGAACCTGTGGATACTTGGCGTCCTTGAGGGCTTCATAACAAGCATCAATATCAGACTTGACAGAGCGAGCCAAACCAGTCACTGCTGTTTTCTTCAAGACCTTAGCAATCTCCTTCACTGCCGTAAATGAGTCTGGGCTAGCCGCTGGAAAACCAGCTTCGATGGCTGAAATGCCCCATTTCTCCATCTGCCTTGCAATGGCAATTTTTTCCTTGATTGAAAAATTAACACCAGGTGTCTGCTCTCCATCCCGAAGGCTGGTATCTAGAAATTCAACTCTTCTCATAAAATTTCCCCTTTTCCAAATATGGTTTTAAAAAAACATCTCGCTCAGAAACCCAAGCGAGATGTTGATTCACTCCCGCTTGGTAAGCCAAACAGGACTAATGCTTTTTGCACTAGCCCGAGTACCTCAACAACAAAGCGAATTGATTAAACTTAGCTGTTTTCATGTTTGACTTTCTCCTTCGTTTGATATCTTGTTAAGTATTTTAGCATAGGCAAAAGCACTTGTCAAGAAAAAATCAAATATTTTCTGAAAATTTCTTCAGTAAAGAATATTTCGCTAATTGAAAGTTATTGAAAATCCTTGAAAGGTTTTATTTTTTAATAGTTAAATTCCAGCTTCTTTCTATCAATTCCAGTACTTCTTCATCTGATAAAGTATCATCAAGCGCCACACTAATCCAGTAGCGTTTATTCATATGAAAGGCTGGATAAATTCCCTTTTTTGAAAGCAGGTCCACTACTTGATCATGTTTGAGATTGACTGCTTCCACTTGTCCTTCTCTACCCTTTTCCAGCTTATCCCAAGAGATTTTCATCAAGACAGCATACCACTTTTGATTGCCTTCATGTCTTAACACTGCCGTATCAGGCGATTTCTCCCACAAATACTCCAACTGATTACCATACTGTTCCTGAACCTGAAGCATGATACGCTTAGTCTGAGGACAAATAAAATCCTGTACCTCAAAACAAGCCTTTCGAATCTGGTAAAGAATCTCCAGACAAGCCTCACGGACATTTCCGACAAAACTTCCCCTCATGCTTTCCATCTGAACTTGAGGATAGAGATCACCCGTTTCCTGATCAAAGACCTGAAAACGCACATTATCAGTAGTGATGGACACAGTCATGACAAAGTCGCCCTGCAAAATCTGGCAACTATAGGTCCAGACTCCACTATTTTCTACAAAACCAAAAGCATGAGCCTTTTCTTGATTAAACTGATAGGATTTAAAAATTTCAAACATAAGTGAAAACTGCTACCCAAAGCTAGCAGTTCCTTTCTATTTTTTAAAAGACAACCTTGGTTCCGTGCAATTGTGTCACACCTAGCTGGTCGATAAAGGTCTGACGGTTGTCCAAGTCAATCCCCCCACCTGGTAGAATTTCAATTTTACCTTTTGCATGTTCCAAAATTCTGTGATAGTGAGCAAAACGTTTCTCTAGTGAATCTCCAGACACACCCGCACGAGTTAGGATACGAGTAACTCCAGCTTGACTAAGCCAGTCAATAGCTTCCAGTTGATCATCATCACTCAATTCATCAAAGGCCATGTGGAAGACAATTTCCATTCCTTTTGATGCAGTAATTAACTTTTCAAGATTAGGTTTATCCAACTTCTTATCAGCAGTTAAAACCCCAAATACAACTCCTTGACTTCCAGCCTGAGCTGTCAACCGAATGTCTTCTAACATGATATCAATTTCTAGGTCATTATAGACAAAGTCGCCACCACGTGGACGAATCATGGTCATGATGGTCGTATCGTAGTTAGCTGCCAATTCAACCGCTGCCTTGGTCACTCCATAGCTGGGCGTTGTCCCACCAACTGCTAGATTGTCACAGAGTTCGATTCGACGAGCTCCAGCCTGCATCGCTTTTTCAAGCAAGGTCACATTTTCAGCACAAAATTCGTAAATCATTTGATTCTCCTTGAAGATTACTTTGAATTTATTATATCATATTATTGTGAATATGCTTTCATTTATATCAAGGAAAATAGTTACTATTTTTTATTCTTTGTCCGGAATGACCTTGAAGAGATAATAAGTGATAAAGATGGTCAAGGCTCCTAGACCGATTTTGACTGGTAAGAGAGGGGCAAAATAAATAGAAATTCCCATCAAGATGTAGATAGATACGATGATTTTTTTCTTACGTTCACGCGCAATAGACTTGGTCTCGCGAAAATCAGCTACATAACTCTGATAGAGCTTGGTATGATAAAGCCAATCTTCGAAACGCTTGGAACTTCTTGAGAAACAAGCAATAGACAGTAAAAGAAAAGGTGTTGTAGGCAACAAGGGTAAAACAACCCCAACAATAGCCAAGGCCAGTGATAAAAAACCAATTATCAGATAGATAAGACGCATAACTACTCCTAATTAAAATAATCTTCTTCTAGTTTCTCATAAAATGATAAATTTTGTCAAGTTCTAATCAAAAGGAGCCTGAAATTCACTTTCAGGACTCTCCACTTATTTAATCTTTTCTTCTTCGTAGTCACCCTTACTACATACAATCTGCTTGCCACCACCACGGACTTTTTTCTCCATGAGGAAGTTGCCACATTTTGGACAGTCACGACCAACAGGCTTGTCCCAAGAGGTAAATTCACATTCTGGATAGCGATTGCAACCATAGAAGAGACGATTGCGTTTGGTTTTACGCTCAATGATTTGTCCCTGATGACAACTTGGACACTCAACACCAATCTCTTTCACGATTGCTTGGGTATGACGGCAATCTGGGAAATTGCTACAAGCGTAGAACTTACCAAAACGACCAAGTTTAATGACCATTGGACTGCCACACACTTCACAGTCAAATCCAGCTGGTTCATCCTTGATCTGGATTTTTTCCATTTCTTCTTCAGCCTTGGCGACTTCTTTAGAGAATGGTTGGTAAAAGGCATCAATGACACGTTGCCACTGCTCTTTTCCAACTTCGACGTCATCAAGCTTGCCTTCCATTTCAGCTGTGAAGGTCACGTTTACAATATCTGGGAAATATTCAACGATGAGCTTGTTAACAATTTCTCCCAACTCTGTCGGTTCAAAGCGTTTGGCTGCAAGGCGAACATAATAACGTTTCTGAATAGTTTCAATGGTCGGTGCGTAGGTTGACGGACGTCCAACCCCATTTTCCTCCAAGGTCTTGATAAGGGTCGCTTCAGAATAACGAGCAGGCGGTTGAGTGAAATGTTGCTCTGGTTTGCTATTGACCTGCTTAACCACATCTCCAACAGCCATATCTGGTAACATCTTATTCTTATCAGAATCATTATAAATGGCAAGATAACCATCAAACTTAACCTGACTACCATTGGCAGCAAATTGAACCCCATTTTGAGACAATTTAACAGCCATGGTATCAAAGACAGCAGCTGTCATCTGACTGGCTACAAAACGATTCCAAATAAGAGTATAAAGCTTGAGCTGATCCTTATCCAGATACTTAGCAATACTTTCTGGTGTATTAAAAACGCTAGACGGGCGAATAGCCTCATGGGCATCCTGAGCACCTGATGCATTTTTGACCTTGCTACCATGCTTAGAATACTTGCTACCAAAACGGTCCGTAATGAAACTTGCTGCTTCGTTCTGCGCTACTGGACTGATACGAGTCGAATCGGTACGCATATAGGTAATCAAACCTTGCACACCAGAACCAATATTGATCCCTTCATAGAGCTGTTGGGCAACCATCATTGTCTTTCGAGTACGGAAATTGATTTTATTGGCAGCATCCATCTGCATAGATGAAGTGGTATAGGGTAATGGAGCATTGCGTTTGCGCTCTTTCTTATCTACCTGATCCACTGAAAAATCTTTGCTAGTCAGACGAGACAAGACTTCCTTGACCTCATCATTGCTAGTCAGTTTCAGCTTTTTACCATCTACTCCATAGAAGGAGGCCTGAAATGGCTTGGTTCCTTTTTTGAAGACACCATCAATTGTCCAGTATTCCTCTGGCTGGAAAGCATTGATTTCATTCTCACGATCAATGATTAGTTTAAGGGCAATGGACTGTACACGTCCTGCTGATAAGCCCTTCTTGACCTTCTTCCACAAAATAGGCGAAATCGAATAGCCTACCAAGCGGTCTAAGACACGACGAGCCTGTTGGGCATCGACCAAGTCCATATCAATCTTGCGTGGTTCTTTAAAAGCATTTTTGACAGCATCCTTGGTGATTTCATTGAAAACCACACGATTGGCATCATTTTCATCCAAGTTGAGAATGTGAGCCAAATGCCAAGAAATCGCTTCTCCTTCACGGTCCGGGTCACTCGCCAGAAAGACTTTATTAGCTTTTTTGGCTTCTTTTTTTAAGTCATTGATGAGAGGACCTTTTCCTCGAATATTGATATATTGCGGTTCATAATTATGTTCAATATCGACGGACATACTGGATTTCTTCAAATCACGGATATGCCCGACACTGGCTAAAACCTTGTAGTTTCTGCCTAGATATTTTTCAATCGTTTTCGCCTTAGCAGGCGACTCCACGATTACTAGATTTTTTTTAACTGTTGATTTTTTCTTTTTTGTTGCCGTAGCCACAGTATCACACCTTTTCAAAGTAATAAACTTTATAAAGTGTAAACCATTTTGGCATAACTGTCAAGACTTAGCTCCTATATATAGAAGAAAAATTTGTCTAGTAAGCGGACTTTCTTCTTATACTCAATGAAAATCAAAGAGCAAACTAGGAAGCTAGCCGCAGGTTGCTCAAAACACTGTTTTGAGGTTGCAGATGGAAGCTGACGTGGTTTGAAGAGATTTTCGAAGAGTATTAAAATTCAAATTCTGCAAGAACATCCTGCCCACTGGTGACCAATTTTGCTCCTTCTTGAATCAAATGATGGCAACCGTCTGATAGTCCATCTAAAATACTTCCAGGTATAGCAAAAACATCGCGTCCTTCTTCCATTGCTCGCTCACAGGTAATAAGACTACCTGAGCGCATCTTAGCCTCTGCTACAATCACACCACGACAAAGTCCAGCAATGATGCGATTACGGGCAGGAAAATGAAATTTCAGAGGTTGTTCGCCAGGTCCATATTCACTAAGAAGCAGATGATTATTGCCGATGTAGTCTTGCAAGCGTTTATTGGCTTTAGGATAAAACACATCCAGACCTGTTCCAATCACTGCAATGGTTTTTCCTCCATTCTGAAGAGCTGCCATATGAGCTGCTGTGTCAATGCCCTTGGCTAATCCACTGACGATAACCAGTTCATTTTCCAAGCCCTGAATGACTTTTTCAACTGACTTAGCTCCCTGTTTGCTATAAGCACGACTACCCACGACCGCTACCTTAGGAAATTTCAAGATGTCAAGATTTCCCTTGTAAAATAAAAGCACAGGTGCATCATATATTTCACTTAAATCCCAAGGATAACAGTCATCTAAAATAGAGAAAGATGGAAATTTTTGAAATTCTTTCTCCAGATGCGCATCGTCTATCTGAAAATAACGTTCCATAAAAACAGCTGGATTTCTGCAACCTGATATATCTGCAATATCACCCAACAAAAGCTCCTGATCAACATTTTCACCGTATTCTAGGACTTTCAAAATCTGTTGATTGGTCAAACCTGATTTTTTTAACTTATAGATTTCATAGTTTGTGATTTTCATCAATAACTCCATTTCTTTTTCTACTCATCTATTCTATTCGTAAAAAATCAAAAAACATCCGACTATTTCAGCCAGATGTTGGAATCTTTAATTTTCGTTTTTAAGAATTTCTTCTAATTTATGGTAGTCTTGGACACTATCGATCTCATAGATACTATTACCTTCTAATTCTTCAACATAGACATCCAGTTCTTTGATATTATCCTTAACCATATTGTCCCAATAAAGATCAACAAATTCTCCACTTTCATAAGCCTTGTCTATAAAGCTGACAATCTTTTCTGCAGTTGGAGCGTCCCAGAAGGATACACCACTAAGGATACGACCAGCCTTACTATCAACAGTTATGTCTTGAACCTTATAGTCATCTCCATAGACCAAGAACCATTCGTTGGTACAATCTTCACGATAGACACTAAAATAAGTCGAACGAGTCAAATCATTGCGGAACATATTTTTAAAGAGATAATTATCGGCATCAATAACATAGCTGTTGGCCAATTCTTCTTTTACGAGATAGAGAGAGTAAAAGTTATTGTAGTCAGCGTATTTATCATTGAAGACGAGGCGAACCTCATATTTCTCTTTCAAGTAATTGAATTGTTCTTTAAGGTAACCAACAATGATGATGATGTCATTGATTCCTTTTTCTTTTAAAAACTCAATTTGGTATTCAATCAAGGGTTTTTGATTAACCTGAACCAAGGCTTTAGGGGTATTTTCAGTCATAGGACGCAAGCGAGTTCCTAAGCCCGCTGCTAAGATAATGGCTTTCACACGAATCTCCTTTATTCTTTAATAATAATATAAACTCCAGCAATGACGACAAGTGAAGTAATAATGGTCAGCATATCTAGTGCTGTTCCCAAGAAGAGAGCTGCGAACAAGACAGTCCAAACTACATAACTCACGTTCAATCCTGTAGCTTTAGCAGGTTGCAAGCGATTGATAGCGATATAATAAGCCAAATAGGAAATCATATCAAAGGCTGCAAAGACAAGCATAAGACCTAGTAATTGTCCATTGGCTACTTCTGCAAATGACTGATGAGAGAAGAGCACAATCACAAGATAGGACAAGAATGAAGTCACTTGACGGATTAAGAGGGCTTCGATTTCACTCAATTCACTTTCCATGGCAAAAGAGCTAAGGACACTCTCACTCCCCCATGCAATAGCACAAACCAAAGCACAGAGAATTCCAATGTAGAAGGAATTGACCTGTTCAACCTTATAGGTCTGAGCAATTATCCCTCCAATAATCAAGATAATCCCAAATACAGTATTTTTTGAAATCTTGTGTTTCAAAAAGAAGAAAGCCAATAAAACTGAAATCGCAGGGTAAATAGCCGATACAGATGAAGCTAAGGAACTTCCGATATACTTAACCGCATAAAGATTGGCCTGCATACCGATAGGGCCTGCTAGCAAGGCTCCGATGATAACACTAACATTGCGAATATTTAAGAAAATTGAGAGACGAACTTTTCCTTCTTTTACCAAGAGAAAAGCTAGTAAGATAAAGATACTCAAGAAATCGTGAGCAGCGGCCACCACAAAGGGCGACAAATCTGTAAAAATCGAAAAGATATAAGCACTAATCGTTAGACCTAAACCCCAGAAAATACCTGAAAGTAGACCAAAAGAAACTCCATTTTTATTTTTCATCTGAACCTCCATAATATGACAAACCTTTAACAGCTCTTTGGTAACGACTCACACCATAGTCACCAAAATCTGCACCTTGCTCTTCTTTGTAGACTGTCCATAGACTCCAAATAGCATCTTGTAAAATTTTATAAATGGCAATCTTTTCACGAGAGACAGGTGTTTGCTCACTCTCATAGTGAGACAAGAAGTCTTCTTCCTCTTGACGAGTGAATTCAGACTCTAAAAAGAGGGCAGCCAAATCCCACATTGGATCGTTCATTGATGAATATTCCCAGTCAATCAAATAAAGTCGTCCTTGAGGTGATTCGATAAAGTTTTCAGGCACCAAATCGATATGACAAGATTTTCTGTCAACACCTAAGTCAGCCAGTCTTTTCTCTAAGGAGAAGACTTCTTCTCGAACAGCTTCATAGTTGGCATAAGGGATTTTCTCTTCAATCAAGGATTCGTATTTTTTGATTTCTTCAAACGGAGCAAATTCTCCTCTTAATTCCTTGCCAGAAGCATGAATAGTTTGTAATATTGGAGCAATTTTATCAAATTTGGTCTTGATTGACGTTGAATCAAGCGTAATCGCAGATTCGATATACTCATTAACTTTGATACCAGCTTCAATATCAAAAAGATAATTTTTTACATCTAAGTCTAAATCCTTTAGTAGTTCAAGATTGTACTTTTCATCTTGACGATTGATCAGTTTTTCTGTTCCTTTACCAAAGAACTTAACAATGTATTGCTTATTTGTTGTTTTGACCAAATAGTTTTGATTGGTCATTCCCCCCAGTTGTTCAACACTGAGGACTTCCTCTTCTTGACTAAGTAGGGAAGAAATTTTCTCTTTAATGATTTTCTCCACAATTAACCTCCAGGACTTATACTTCCCACTTAAACACGGTTTTAAAGGCTGTGTTTAAATCGGTTGCAAAGACACGATGAATATCTTTAATTTCTCTTACAGGTTCTTCTAAATAAAGGATATTTTTAAGACGATTGGCAAATTTCTTGACTTCCATCATTTGAATTGCATTTTCAAAATCAATGCGGCCAGAACGAGAGGACCCAACCAAGAGCAAACCTTTTTCTAAGGCATCGCGAGTATTGAGATTGACTTTATACTCACTAACTCCCATCATAAGAATCGTTCCTTGAGGACGAATGTAGCGAATCAAGTCATTAATAGCTGGTCCAGTACCATCACCACCACAACACTCAAAAGCATGGTCAAAGGCCAAATCTTCAGGAATATTATCAGTGATATAGCATTCTTTGGCAAAAGAGAAGAGTTCCAACTTTTCCCAATGACGACCAATAACCACAATCTCTGCTTCTGGCAAAGTATAGTTGATAATATTGGCAACCACAAATGCTAAACTTCCATCTCCGATAACGGCGATTCGGTCCCGCTTGCTATGAGCAAGGGTCAATAGACGATTCATAGCGTGCATGCCGACACTGACAAACTCTGTAATGGCTGCAACCGTATCTTCGATAGCATCATAAGCCACCACACGGTCTTTAGGGAGAGAAACAAACTCTCTCATAAAGCCATCAAATCCACTAGACAAGAAATGGGTCCCTGTCATGTAGTTCTCATAAAATTCTTCATCGCTCTGCATAGGAGGCTGATTCGGAATCATGACAACTTTTTGCCCAACCTCATAGGTTCCTGTCGGATCAGAAATAACGGTTCCACATGACTCGTGAATCATTGCCATTGGAAGCTTTTTATTCAAAATCTTTGGATCACGTTTTCCCTGGTAGTAACGCTGATCCGCATGACAGACAGCCATGTAGTTGGGGCGGATGAGGATATGATTCTCTTGGTCAATAGCCTCTTCCTGGTATTTGACATTGATAAACTTAGGCTTAGTTAGTTGATAAATTTGATTAATCATTTTACTAGTCTTTCTCAATCATACTTTTTGCAATCTTCAAATCTGTTACGGTTGTAATCTTCAGATTTGAGTATTCACCTTTGGCCAAGGCCACATCTTTTCCTTTGATCACAAAGATTTTACATGCATCTGTCAAGATTTCCTTCTCTTCATCAGAAAGAGAGGCATAAAGGTCCATGAAGTCCTTGCAACGGAATGTTTGAGGTGTTTGTCCTTGATAAAGGTGAGCACGATTTGGAATATCTGTAATGAATTGACCATTGGTACTTTCAACGATAGTATCAACCGCTTCTACCACTGTGTCCACTGCGTCATGATTTTGGGCAAGTTGGATATTGTCCTGAATCATGCGAAGCGTAATAAATGGGCGAACAGAATCGTGGGTAACAACGATATCCTCTGGAGTAAGCGGACGATAAGCATCAATGGCTTCAATGATTTTCTCAATACTTGTATTGCGGTCAGCACCACCCTTTGTAATGATGATACGTTCCTTATGAAGAGGAAGATATTTATCTACAAGATCTTCTGCATGAGAAACCCAATCTCCATGAACCCCAACTACAATTTTTTCAATACTTGGTTCCAAGACAAATTTTTCAATTGTATGAATCAAAATAGGTCGATCACCTAGCTCTAAAAATTGTTTTGGCAAGTTACTGATTCCCATGCGTGTGCCAGTTCCACCGGCAAGAATTCCTGCATAAATCATCTATTTTCTCCTTTGTCTTACTAAAAAACTTATTCTCTCTATTATACCACAATCTAGTTATATCATGAAAGAAATACTGGTCCTCCCCTTCTAGAATAGAAAGGTTAAGTAATACTGTTATTAAAAACTAGATCATTTCCAGTAGTGACTAGGAATTCTGTAGTCATTACTAATAAATAGCTGTGAAATTTTAGAGTTCTTTAGAATAATATAATTTACTTAAAGAAAACTTAAAATAAAAATTGGATACTTCAAAGTGATCACTTACCTTACTGCCCTTCATTTCTTATTAGCTAATTTTATGATATAAATACGAATGGGCTAGGGACATGTCTTTAAAATAAAAAATAACCAACTGCTACAAGAGCTCCAGGACCTAAAAATGCTTTTAGATTTTGCAAAAAATGATTGTTATTGGGAGTTTCAATAGATTGATTGATCTCAGAAAGAGAGACCTTTTTGTAAGAAGACATCGGAATATTCACTTTCTAATCTTGTCATTACCTATTTTATTAATGAAGTTTTTGAAAGAAATGTTGAAAATAGTTTCCTATTTCCAATTTATTCTTATTGAATCACATTTTGAAATGATTCTTAAGGAAAGTATGATAGTTGAAATAAGCAATACCAATATGGCAAAAGCCAGCATCAGAAAACGCTGGCTTTAAAACTGTGAAAAATTTTTCTCAACTAGATTGCTTCTGTGACAAAACTACGGCTTTCAAGTACCTTAAGCATGGCGTTAGCTGTATCTAGGGCTGTAAAGAGGGGCACTCCGTGTTCAATAGCTGAACGACGAATTTGCTCACCATCTTCATCAGCAGTACGTTTGGTTCCTACTGTATTAATGATAGCTTGAATTCTTCCTTTACGAACAAAGCTTGGAATATCCTTATCGTCATCACCAATCTTACCAACAGGTTGGGCTTGCAATCCATGACTAGCAAAGAAGGCTGCTGTCCCTTCTGTCGCGAGGATTCCATAGCCAATATTTTGGAAACGACGAGCCAAGCCCAAGGCTTCTTCTTTGGCATCATCAGCAATGGTAAATACAACATTACCAAAGGTTGGCAAGTGTAAGTAAGAAGCTTCAAAAGCTTTATAGAGAGCTTTTTCCAAAGTAGTATCAGAACCCATAACTTCCCCTGTTGACTTCATTTCAGGACCAAGTAAGCTGTCTACCTTAGCTAGTTTGGTAAAGGAGAAGACAGGTGCCTTGATATGAACGCGGGTGCTTTCAGGGTAAAGTCCATCTTGGTAGCCAAGTTCTTCAAGTTTTTGACCAAGAATGAGCTTTGTCGCTACCTGAGCCATAGGAATATTGGTCACCTTAGAAAGGAATGGAACCGTACGGCTGGCACGTGGATTGACCTCAATAACGTAGACTTTTTCATCCTTGATAACAAACTGGATGTTCATCATTCCAAGGCAGTTAAGACCGATTGCTAGGCGTTTAGTATAGTCGGCGATTGTTTCTTGCACCTTTTGCGACAAGGTTTGTGGTGGGTAAACGGCCATTGAGTCACCTGAGTGAACACCAGCTCGTTCAATGTGCTCCATGATACCAGGGATGAGAACATTTTCTCCGTCTGAAATGGCATCAACTTCGCACTCTTGCCCAACGATGTAAGAGTCAACAAGGACTGGATGGTCAGGACTAGCCTTAACCGCAGTTCGCATGTAAGAACGGAGATCTTCTTCATTTTCAACGATTTCCATGGCACGTCCACCCAAGACATAAGATGGGCGGACAAGAACTGGGAAACCAATCTTGCGAGCTGCAAGAACTGCTTCTTCTTCGTTGGTAGCCGTTTGCCCTGGTGGCTGTGGAATATCCAATTCTTTTAGGGCCTGCTCAAAGAGGTCACGGTCTTCGGCACGGTCTAGGTCAGCAACCTGTGTACCAAGGATAGTCACACCTGCTTTTGCCAATGGCTCCGCAAGGTTGATGGCTGTTTGACCACCGAACTGAACGATAACACCTTTTGGTTGCTCCAAGTCAATGACATTCATAACATCTTCGAATGTCAATGGCTCAAAGTAAAGCTTATCTGATACAGAAAAGTCTGTAGAAACGGTCTCTGGGTTTGAGTTCATGATGATGGCTTCGTAACCAGCAGCCTGGATAGCCTTAACAGAGTGAACAGTTGCGTAGTCAAACTCAACCCCTTGACCGATACGGATTGGACCTGAACCTAGGACTAGTACAGATTCCTTATCAGATCTGATAGATTCATTTTCCCAACCATAGGTTGAATAGAAATATGGTGTTTCAGAGTCAAACTCTGCCGCACAAGTATCTACCATCTTATAAACTGGAACAATCTTGTTTTCCAAACGAAGTTGGCGAACGTGATCAGCGGTCGTTTCCCATAGTTCAGCAATCTTACGGTCTGAGAAACCATTGAGTTTGGCTGTTTTCAAGACTTCTAGATCTTGTGGATGAGCGCCCAATTCTTGCTCAATTTCAAAGATGTGCAAGAGTTTATCCAGATAGAAGATATCAATCTTAGTCAATTCAGCAATCTCTTCAGGTGTGTAACCACGGCGAATGGCTTCTGACACGTAGAAGAGACGGTCATCTTGGGCTTTGACAACTTTTTCAATCAAAGCATCATCAGAAACTGATGCAAGTTCAGGTATTTCATTGTGATGAACCCCAATTTCAAGGGAACGACAAGCCTTAAGGAGAGATTCCTCGATGTTACGACCGATTGCCATGACTTCTCCAGTCGCCTTCATCTGGGTACCAAGACGGCGCTCACCTTTTTCAAACTTGTCAAATGGGAAACGTGGAATCTTGGCAACCACATAGTCAAGGGCTGGTTCAAACATGGCATAGGTTGAACCTGTGACTGGGTTGATCACCTCATCCAAGGTCAAACCGACGGCAATCTTAGCAGCCAATTTGGCAATCGGATAACCTGTCGCCTTAGAAGCAAGTGCTGACGAACGTGATACACGAGGGTTTACTTCGATGACATAATACTTGAAACTGTGTGGATCAAGAGCCAGCTGAACATTACATCCACCTTCAATCTTGAGGGCACGAATAATGCTCAAGCTTGCGTCACGAAGCATTTGGTTTTCATAGTCTGACATGGTTTGGGCAGGGGCAAATACAATGGAATCCCCTGTGTGAATCCCAACTGGGTCAAAGTTTTCCATGTTACAAACAACCAAAGCATTGTCAGCTGAGTCACGCATCACTTCGTATTCGATTTCCTTGAAACCAGCAATTGAACGCTCAATCAAACATTGGGTAACAGGTGACAATTTCAAACCATTTTCAGCGATTTCACGCAATTCTTCCTCGTTGGCACACATACCACCACCAGTACCACCAAGTGTAAAGGCTGGACGAACGATAACTGGGTAGCCAATTGTTGCTGCAAAGGCAACTGCTTCTTCTACTGTATTAACAATTTCAGATTCAGGAATTGGTTGCTCAAGTTCCTCCATCAATTGTTTAAAGAGGTCACGGTCCTCCGCTTGGTCAATGGCAGATAATTTAGTTCCCAGAAGCTCCACTCCAAGCTCATCGAGAATACCATTTTTAGATAATTCCATGGCCATGTTGAGACCTGTCTGACCACCGAGTGTTGGTAGCAAGGCATCTGGACGCTCCTTACGAAGAATACGCGTTACAAACTCAAGAGTAATCGGTTCAATATAAACCTTATCAGCAATTTCCTTATCCGTCATAATGGTTGCAGGGTTTGAGTTAACCAAGACAACCTCATAACCTTCCTCTTTCAACGACAAGCAAGCCTGGGTCCCAGCGTAGTCAAACTCAGCAGCCTGACCAATAATAATCGGACCAGAACCAATCACCATAATTTTTTGAATATCAGTACGTTTAGGCATATATAAGATATTAAGGGCGTCAAGCGGACAAAGCTAAAATAGGAGTTATGACGCAGAACTATCAGTTCTAGGAATAACTATCTTTTTAGCACAGTCCGTAGCCCGTATTCAGTTCAGCAAATACGGACCACCCTTCTCCTTTCTATTCGTCGCCTCACAGAGCGACATTAAATAAGATACAAAAGACAAATAGAAAACGATTGAATTTTAGGAAACCAAGGAAGGATTGACAATCCAAATTGGTTTCTCTAAATTCCGAGCTTTCCGTCCGTGTTCAGTTACATAAATTCTTCGACAAGCTTTTACTCGTTATTAATTTGATTGTTTAAATGCTTCCATCATCTCGATAAACTCGTCAAATAGGTAGCTTGCATCGTGTGGACCAGGGGCTGCGTCTGGGTGGTATTGGACAGAGAAAGCAGGTTGGTATCTGTGACGCACACCTTCAACTGACTTGTCATTGATTTCTTCGTGGGTAATGATCAAGTGCTCTGGCAAATCCTCACGGCTAACTGCATAACCGTGGTTCTGGCTGGTAAAGTCTACTCGTCCTGTTGCAATTTCGCGTACCGCATGGTTGAATCCACGGTGTCCAAATTTCATCTTGTAGGTCTTAGCCCCGTTTGCCATAGCGAAAAGTTGGTGCCCCATACAAATACCAAAGATTGGAATTTTCCCTTGCACACCGCGAATCATGTCGAGTGCTTGTGGAACGTCTTCTGGGTTACCTGGCCCATTTGACAACATAACTCCGTCAGGATTAAGATGAAGAATTTCTTCTGCAGTTGTCGTGTATGGAACCACGGTCACATTACAGTTGCGCTTAGAAAGTTCACGTAGGATTGAGTGCTTGAGACCAAAGTCCACTAACACCACGCTCAAACCAACTCCTGGAGCTGGATAGGATGTTTTAGTAGAAACCTGCTTAATATTGTCTGTCGGTAATACCGTTGCCTGGAGCTGGTCAGTCACATGATCCATGCTGTCCCCAACATGGGTCAAGGTTGCACGCATGGTACCATGCTTACGGATAATCTTTGTAAGAGCACGTGTATCAATTCCTGAAATACCAGGAATTTTCTTGGCTTTCAAAAATTCATCCAAGGTCATTTGATTTCGCCAGTTGCTTGCTCTACGTGCTTCTTCGAAAACAACAACCCCCTTACAAGTAGGAATAATGGATTCATAGTCATCACGGTTAATTCCGTAATTTCCTACCAATGGATAGGTAAAGGTCAAGATTTGCCCATTATAAGACTGGTCTGTAATGGATTCTTGGTATCCGGTCATGCCTGTATTAAAGACGATTTCGCCTGTTACATCAATATCTGCTCCGAAGGCCTTGCCTTCAAAAACTGTTCCATCTTCTAATACTAGAAGTCTTTTTGTCATATTTTCACCTCTCGTGGACGCTCACTGGCGTCTTTTAACGTCTTGTGTTTTAGTTGGCGTTTCTACTCGCCAGTACGGATTCTAAGATTGCCATTCGAACAAAGACACCATTGGTCATTTGTTGGACAATCCGTGATTTTGGTGCTTCAACCAAGTGATCTGCGATTTCTACATCACGATTGACTGGAGCTGGGTGCATAAGGATTGCTGTTTCTTTCAAACGGTCATAACGTTCTTGAGTCAGGCCATGTTGGGCATGGTAGTCTTCTTTTGAAAATACAGCTCCACTATCATGGCGTTCATGTTGCACACGGAGAAACATCATGACATCCACCTGATCAATGATTTCATCAATGGTTACAAACTGTCCATAGTCTGCAAACTCTTGACTTCTCCATTCCTCAGGTCCAGCAAAGTAAAGTTCAGCTCCCAAGCGTTTCAAAATCTGCATATTGGATTTGGCAACGCGTGAGTGGTCCAAGTCACCTGCAATAGCAACCTTGAGCCCCTCAAAGTGACCAAATTCCTCATAAATGGTCATCAAATCAAGCAAGCTCTGGCTAGGATGTTGTCCCGAACCATCTCCACCATTGATGATGGAAGTCGTAATCGTCGGACTAGCAATCAACTCTCTGTAGTAGTCGACCTCTGGGTGGCGAATCACACAGACATCCACTCCTAAGGCAGACAGAGTCAAGATAGTATCATAAAGTGTTTCACCCTTATTGACCGAGCTGGTCTTCACATCAAAGTCAAGTCGTTCCAGCCCCAGTTTAATCTCTGCCACTTCAAAGGACTTATGCGTCCGTGTAGAATCCTCAAAGAAAAGATTGGAAACAATCGGATGGTCTTCATAAGGAAGCTGAGCTCCGTTTTTAAACTCAATTCCTCGCTTGATCAATTTCATGACTTGATCGACAGTGAGGTCTTCCATGGACACCACATGGTTCAATGCTTGTTGATTTTCTGACATGGCTACTCCTTTAGCTTTCTAAGCTTCTTCAGTAATCAGAACTCTGTCTTTGCCATCAAGTTCTGCCATCTCTACGATGATTTCTTCAGAACGACTGGTTGGGATATTTTTTCCAACGTAATCTGGACGGATTGGCAATTCTCTATGTCCACGATCGACTAGAACTGCTAAACTCACGCGCGCAGGACGACCATGACCTACAATATTATCAATAGCAGCGCGAATGGTACGACCCGTATAAAGCACATCATCCACCAAGATAACTTCACGGCCTGTCACATCAACAGAAATCAAAGAAGTATCTTCTCCACTTTTAATATCATCACGGAAAGGTTTAGTATCCAATTCCACAACAGGAACTGAAAGATTTTCTAGTTGCTCCAAGCGTTCTTGGATACGGTGGGCGATAAAGACACCACGAGTTTTAATACCAGCCAAGACGATTTTGTTCAAATCTTTGTTACGTTCGATAATCTCATAAGTAATACGAGTAATCGCTCGTTTGACGGTCAATTCGTCTACAACTTCTTTTGTCTTCATGACAAACCTCCAAAAAGAAAAGTCTCCTTAAACAAGGAGACTTGAAATGTATAGCTAAGCGAGCCCTACTACAAATAGTATAGACTTCACCCTTCTACTTTATCACGCTCCTTGCCTGCCTCACGGGACAGGTTTAAAGGAATATTTAGTTATCAAATACTATAGCACAAAGCATACTTAAAATCAAGCAAAAACTTTTGAAACCCCATCTTATAAATTACTTATAAATTGCTAAAATCATATAATTGTGGGTACTGGTCACACTCTGGATTTTTAGGATGACAGATAGCTCTTCCAAAATAAATCATGGCCTGATGAGCTGCTAACCACTGCTCAGGTGGCAAGATATCCATGACACGCTTTTCCACCTCAAGTGGTGTAGCTGATTTTTTGACGATATCGTGGTGTTTGCAAATACGCTCCACATGAGTATCCACTGCAAAGGCTGGAATCCCAAATCCTACACTCATGACAACATTGGCTGTCTTGCGACCAACACCTGCCAGACTCTCCAATTCCTCACGTGTCTGAGGGACTTGACCATCAAAATCGTCTAGTAACTGTTGGGCACATTTTTTAAGGAATTTAGCCTTATTTCGATACAATCCCAGGCGAGAAATGTGTGAAGCAATTTCACTCTCTGTCGCTACAGACATGGCTTGTGGCGTTGGAAAAGCAGCAAAGAGACCTGGTGTGGCCTTATTGACTGCTGCATCCGTTGTCTGAGCTGACAACATGACCGCAACCAAGAGTTCAAAATGATTGGTAAAATCAAGACTGGGTTTGGCATCTGGAAACAGAGCAATGATTTCTTCTAGCACCTTTCGTGCACGTTTTTTTGACAAGACCATTATTCGTCTCCATCAAATAGTCCTTGTAAGCCAGCAAAAGGACTGTTTTCTTCTTTTTTGACTGCTTGTTGAGCTTGGTATTCTTCCTCAGTCATGATTTGCCAGTCATTTCCTGACACAAAACCTTGACCAGCCTCTTCTTCAGCCGTCAAGACCTTGATGGGAATGTTTAGTAGGATATTGTCTGACACGCTCTCAGAAAGGTCAAGTTCTCCATTTTCGATAGGCAAGACCAAATCATCGTCTAAAACTTCTTGATCTAGCTGGTTAGTTGCGCCTTCCATGAAAACTTCTGTGACTTGATAAGATTCAGCCAACTTAACTGGCTCCATACTACGACTTGAAGCAAGGACAATGGTATAAGACAACTGATAATCTAAGAAATACATACGGTCTTCGTACTGTACTTTCCCAACCGCAAGGATATCTCTCACATCTAAAATTTCTTGATTACGTGCACGCAGGTCTGCGACTAGGTCTAAGGTTTGTTCAAAATGCAATCCTTCAGACTGCTTACGAATTTCTTGAATATTTAATTTCATACTTCCTCCATAAAGATTTACTCTCTTGATTATACCATGAAAAGGCTACAAATCAGCACAGCAAACTTTATAATTAAAATTCGAGTTTTTAATATATTTATCACTATATTTTTTGGTGCTATACTATAGGCAAGAATACATGATAGCAAGGAGGATGCTCATATGGAAGACAAAGAACTCATTACTAATGCTTGCCAACTCCTATCCGAGTTAAATAAAAGTTTCCAAAGCTGCAAACAGGGTAGGGCAGATGATTTCCGACTACAAGAATTACTGAATGCTACTTTACAAGAACTTAAAAAAGCTGAAAAGCTTGACAACAGTATTTTAATCGACCTTGAGAAATTTTACCAACCTACCAGTCTACTTATTGGACTGGGTAATCTAAAATTGAACGATCAAGCATGTACCGCTTGGCGCAACTACGACAAATTTCATTACGAGCATGGCAAACACCTACTAAGTCTTTATGAACCTGTTTTCGGATTTTAGAGATTAGAATTATCAGTTTTCTGTTGACAAAATATCCTGAAAGGTATAGGATAGAGGTACTAATACTCGGAGGTAAGGGAGACATGAACAACTAAGTCTATCAAATAAAGAACCTTTATTTAGTAGATCTTGTTTTTGTCTCTTTTTGTGTGCTCTTTTCATACTAGATTTTCTAGTATCTTATCCTCATTGAAAATCAAAAAACTAGAAAGCTAACCATCTGCTTCTCTTGAGTTGGATTAGGCAATTCTAAGCTAGTTTGACGAGCTTTTCAACAGGGATAATAGAGTTTTCGATAGTGACTTTGGGCTCTACTAGGTAAAGTAGAGCTTTTTGTTATGCACTATCGACATTCTAGAAAGGGCAATCATATGATAAAAATCAATCACCTGACCATCACACAAAACAAAGATTTACGAGACCTTGTCTCTGACTTAAGCATGACCATCCAAGACGGGGAAAAGGTTGCTATTATTGGTGAAGAAGGAAATGGCAAATCAACCTTACTTAAAACTTTAATGGGGGAAGCTTTGTCTGATTTCACTATCAAGGGAGACATCCAGTCTGACTATCAGTCACTGGCCTACATTCCTCAAAAGCTCCCAGAGGACCTGAAAAAGAGAAGTTTACACGACTACTTCTTTTTGGATTCTATTGATTTAGACTACAGTATCCTCTATCGTTTGGCGGAGGAGTTGCATTTTGATAGTGATCGTTTTGCTAGCAATCAAGAGATTGGGAGCCTTTCGGGTGGCGAAGCTTTGAAAATTCAGCTCATCCATGAGTTAGCCAAACCCTTTGAAATTCTATTTTTAGATGAACCTTCAAATGACCTAGACCTTGAGACGGTTGATTGGCTAAAAGGTCAGATTCAAAAGATTCGGCAAACTGTTATTTTCATTTCCCATGATGAAGACTTTCTTTCTCATACGGCAGATACTATCGTCCACTTACGACTGATCAAGCACCGTAAAGAATCGGAAACACTAGTAGAACATTTAGACTATGATCGCTATAGTGAGCAGAGAAAGGCTAATTTTGCCAAACAAAGCCAGCAAGCTGCTAACGACCAAAGAGCCTACGATAAAACCATGGAAAAACATCGGCGAGTCAAGCAAAATGTAGAAACTGCTCTTCGAGCTACTAAAGACAGTACTGCCGGTCGCCTATTGGCTAAAAAGATGAAAACTGTCCTCTCACAAGAAAAACGCTACGAAAAGGCGGCTCAGTCCATGATCCAAAAGCCACTTGAAGAGGAAGAAATCAGACTTTTCTTTTCAGAAATCCAACCATTAGCGGCTTCTAAAGTCTTAATCCAACTGGAAAAAGAAAATTTGTCCATTGGCGAGCGCGTTTTGGCTCAGGAGTTACAACTAACTATCCGTGGCCAAGAAAAAATCGGTATCATCGGCTCAAATGGTACTGGGAAATCAACTCTGTTAGCCAAGTTAGAGCAACTACTAAGCGCCAAAAGAGAGATTTCTCTTGGTGTTATGCCACAAGATTACCACAAGAAACTAGAATTGGAGCTATCTCCAGTAGAATTTCTCAGCCAAACTGGACAAAAAGAAGAACTACAGAAAATCCAATCTCACCTAGCCAGTCTCAATTTTAGTTATCCAGAGATGCAGCATCTTATTCGCTCCTTATCTGGCGGACAACAAGGTAAACTCCTGCTTTTGGATTTAGTGTTGCGCAAACCAAACTTTCTCCTTCTGGATGAGCCTACACGAAACTTTTCTCCCACTTCTCAACCTGAAATAAGAAAACTCTTTGCCACTTATCCTGGTGGTCTCATTACTGTTTCGCATGACAGGCGTTTCTTAAAAGAGGTCTGTTCGACCATCTATCGCTTGACAGATCATGGTTTGGAGATAGTTAATTTAGAAGATTTATAAACTTTGAACATAGCAAAAATCCAGAGACAACCTCTGGATTCTTTTTACATATGTTTCAAACGCTCAATCCGTTCTGAGATAGGTGGGTGGGTATAAAAGAGTTTTTGGAACCCTCCACCTTTCTTGGGATCATTGATATAAAGTGCGCTGCTGGCATCATCAACGTGGTGATGCATCGGCTCGCTATTATCCAGCTTACGTAGGGCATTAATCATTCCTTGAGGATTGCGCGTCAACTCGACACTGGAGGCATCAGCTAGGAATTCCCTCTGACGAGAAATAGCTAGTTGCACCAAGGTTGCAGCAAGAGGTGCCAGCACAATTGCAAGTAGGGAAACCACTAGCATAATGATTTCAAGACCATTTCCATCTCGGTCATCGTCACTTCGTCTGCGACCTGCTCCACCCCACCACATCATACGACCTGCCATACTAGAAAGCATGGTGATAGCACTAGCAAGGGCAACAGCAATAGTCGAAATACGGATATCGTAATTACGAATATGACTGACTTCATGTCCCATAACAGCTTCTAGTTCCTCGCGATTCATGATAGCTAGGAGGCCTGAAGTCGCAGCAACCGCCGCGTTTTGAGGGTTAGAACCTGTCGCAAAGGCATTTAAGGCTGGATCATCAATGATGAAAACACGGGGCATAGGAATCTGAGCCACCATAGCCATATCTTCCACTACATGGTAGAGGTCTGGTGCCGTTTGCTCATCCACCTCACGCGCCCCATTCATGGACATGACAATCTCAGTAGACTGAAAAATCATGGACAAGGCATAGATAAAGCCGATAATCAGTGCGATAACCAAACCACCAAGCCCAGAACGCATAAAGAGGTAACCAACCGCATAACCAACAAGAGCTAAGAGTAGGAAAAATACCAGCAATAAAATCCACGTTTTTCGTTTATTGCTTGCAATTTGATCAAACAGCATCTTAGTCACCTAAACCGCTAAAATCAACCTTAGGAACTGCCTTTTCCTCTTCTGGTGTTTGAAGGAAATCTGCTGCTTTAAATCCAAACATTCCAGCGATAATATTGCTTGGGAAAGTTTCTAATTTTACATTGTAGTTGCTGACAACACTGTTGTAGAGTTGACGAGAGTAAGAAATTTTATTTTCTGTGTTTGTCAACTCCTCTTGCAATTTAACAAAGTTGGCGCTTGCCTTCAAGTCTGGGTAACTTTCTGCAACTGCAAAAATACCTGAAACCTGACGAGTGAGGGCATCACTAGCTTTCATAGCTTCTGCTGGTGAAGTCGCTGCTGCCACTTGGTTACGCAGTTCTGCCACCTTTTTAAGGGTAGAACCTTCATATTTGGCATAACCTTTTACAGTCTCAATCAAGTTTGGCAAGAGATCATTTCGACGCTTCAATTGAACATCAATCTGACTCCAAGCCTCCTTGGTTTGCATACGATTTTTAACCAAACCGTTATAACTAACGATCACAAAAATCACAACAAGAGCGATAACTCCAAGAATAATCCAAGTCATGATATAAGTCCTTTCTACTTTTAGATTAGTACCAGTATATCAAATTTTTAATGATTGTGGTAAAATAAGATGATACTAAAGAAGGAAATAACTATGAAACCAGAAACATTTTACAACCTGCTTGCTGATCAGAATCTTCCACTATCGGACCATCAAAAAAAACAATTTGAACGCTATTTTGAGCTCTTGGTCGAGTGGAATGAAAAGATTAATTTAACAGCTATTACGGACAAGGAAGAAGTTTATCTCAAACATTTTTACGATTCGATTGCGCCTATTCTGCAAGGTTTGATTCCCAATGAAACTATCAAACTTCTGGATATTGGAGCCGGGGCAGGATTTCCTAGTCTACCAATGAAAATCCTCTATCCTCAGTTAAATGTAACTATCATTGATTCTCTCAACAAGCGCATCAACTTCCTCCAACTGTTGGCTCAAGAACTGGATTTAGACGATGTTCATTTCTACCATGGACGTGCAGAAGACTTGGCCCAAGACAAGAACTTCCGTGCTCAATATGATTTTGTAACAGCTCGTGCTGTAGCCCGTATGCAGGTTTTGTCTGAATTGACCATTCCTTACCTGCAAGTTGGCGGAAAACTATTGGCACTCAAGGCTAGCAATGCGCCTGAAGAATTGTTAGAAGCTAAGAATGCTCTCAACCTCCTCTTCAGTAAAGTCGAAGACAATCTCAGCTACGCCCTACCGAATGGAGATCCGCGTTATATCACAGTGGTGGAAAAGAAAAAAGAAACACCAAATAAATATCCACGTAAGGCTGGCATGCCCAACAAACGCCCGCTTTAAATTTTTTAGTAAAAAATGTTTACAAAATCATCCCAATGTCATTAAGTTAGTGGTCTAACTACTTTAATAGGAGGCGTGATTGAGATC